>CAYJNU010000134.1:0-17585 GCA_964371005.1 uncultured Verrucomicrobiota bacterium
AAAGGGGACATTCTCTCCTAAGTTCTAAAGGGGACATTTCTATTAAGTTTTGACAGGCGCGGTTGAACCGCTTGACAGGGACACGCTGGTTTGGGCAGGCTGCACGCCGCATGAATACCGCTGCGGATCGGGGAGCGTGTTGCTCTCATGGCAGTTTCACCGGGTGGCGCGGAAACCACGCAGAGGCTCGTCAGGCTCGGTTTCTCCGCCATTCTTTCATTCCTTCACTGGTCTTGCTCATCCTGTCCGGCCGTGTTCTGGCTGCAGATGAGCTGTCGTTGGCCATCACTCTCGAGACTCAGACTCGCGCACCTGTGCTCCAAATCAGCGGCCTCGCGGGCACCTCCTGCCGACTCGAATACACCGATGCGCTGAGCATGCCCTGGGACTGGCAGCTTCTGAGTAACATGACGCTGAACGCCGCTGCCTCGACCGTGGTGGATCGCACTGCCTTGCCGGGGCGCGCGCGTTTCTATCGGGCGTCCCGTCCGGCCACGGATTCCGGCCTCCTGCTGTGGGTCCGCTTCGATGGCAACCTTCAAGGAGTGGAGGGCGAGTCGCCCTTGTCGCATCAAGGCGTTTCCTACCGGACAGGCAAGGCGGGGCAGGCCGCTTATCTCGACACCACTGGACGCATCCGTTACGCCGTTGCGAACAGCCTGGAGGCTCGTCAGGGCACGATCGAGTTCTGGATTCAACCCGATTGGGACGGCACCAACAAGGATGTCCGGGTGTTCTTCGAGGCCGGCGACAATTTCAACCGAGGGCTGTTGCTTTCGAAGGATGGTTTGAGCAACTTGCGCTTCCTGCAATGGGGCGACGATCCCGCCACGCCCGCAGTGGAGTCTTCAGTCGAAAGAGGGTTGGGCATCAGCGGCTCCCACTGGCTCAAAGGCCAATGGTATCACCTGGCATTCGCGTGGAACGGGGCCACCCGCGAGTTGGCCTGCTACCTGGATGGCGAGCTCATGCAAACCGAGGACAACGGTGTCAACGTGGCCTCCTTCAGCACAACCTTCTTGGTGATCGGCGCTGAGACCGATAATTCTCATCCCGCCGTGGCTGCCTTTGACGAATTGCGCATCTTCAATCGCATGCGCACCGCCGCCCAGATTTGGCAGGATTTCCAGGATCCATCGGGTGCTCCCAATTGACGGCCATGGCCGGTGGCCAGGGACGGCCCGGGCGAACACAATCCCGTCTTGACGGCCAACGCGGTTGCCCTGAAGGTCGCGGCATTCGGAGACGGCATGATCGTACGTCACTTTCAAACGATGCTTTGTCCCATGCGCGGCGGGCGGAGGCCAACGCCGATTGCTGCGACACGTCCAGGCAGGCAGGTCGCTGCCCCCGCCTCCCGGCGCCGCCGCCGGTTGGTGTTGACCGTGTGCGCCGCTTTGGTCTGGCAAACGCAGGCGCAGACGGTTCGGGTCGTTCCCACGTTCAACAACCTGGGAATCGAAGTTTCCCTTACCACTCCACCGCCGGGAGGCACGACGGTTGCGATGAGTTCCCGGAAAACAAACGCGTCGGGGCCGCTGTGGCCAGGCCATCCACTGGTTAGACTTTCCAACACGCTTTACGCGGGAAGCCTGTTTGAACTGGACTCGGGAACGGAATACGAAATCCAACTTCAGTCCGCCGCGTTTTCCTCGAACCTCCTCGTGCGGACGGCCACGCGGCAGGATTCGTTTCGCGATGCCACCAATCGCGTCCTGCACGTCTCGGCAGTAAGCGGAAATGACACGAACAGCGGCCTGAGCCATGCCCAAGCCCTGCGCACGGTGGGTCGGGTCATCGCCCTGGCCCAAGCTGGGGACAAAGTGCTGTTGCACGAAGGGCGGTATTACGAAGGTGACTTGACGCTGCCCCGCTCTGGCAGCGCCTCGTCGCCCATCGTCCTCGAAAACGCACCGGGCGAAACCGCGGTCTTGGACGGCACGGATGTTTCATTCACCCCCGTTTGGAGCGAGTTCGACGCGGCGCTGCATCTCTACCGGACGCCTTGCTCGGTCATGCCCGAAAACGCTTATCTCAACGGCGAGCACTTTTTCCACTACCTGAGTCTGGAAGACCTGCGTACCAACCGATGGGAACAAGGCAGCGGCTATTTCGCGGACGGCAGTCATCTCTACGCGCGCTTTCCCGGCGACGTGCCCCCCGGCACGAACCGCCTGACGCTGCCCCGGTTCACGACTGGGCTCACGCTCGATTACCGGCATGACATTCACGTGCGGGGACTCGAATTCTGCTATTACGGCCTGGGGACGTACCATCGCGGCATCTACATCAACGGCGGGGCGTCCAATTTGGTTGACCGCTGCCGGTTTCACCATTCCGTGATCGGCGTGGCGCTGAAACGGGCCGCCAACTTCAACACCATCCAGGATTGAGACTTCTATGAATCGCCGCTGTCGCAGTGGTCGTGGCACGCCGTCAAAAGCGGCGGCGTGGGCTACGAAGCCGGCGGCGTGGTGGTCTATGGCAGTAGCGAACCGAACGAGGGGAACGTCATCCGCTTCAACCGCTTCACCAACCTGTTTGACGGCGCCCACCTTTACTCGAATGCGTCCGGCCCAACCAAGCACCTCGACTTTCATCACAACCGGATTTCAGGATGCGCCGACGATGGCATCGAAACGGACGGCGCCGGGTCGAACGTCCGCATCTACGGCAACTGCTTGGAGGATTTCCTGACCGGCATCTCGGTCGCGCCGTGCGCCATGGGCCCGACGTACATCTTCCGCAACGTTCTGAGCGGTTGGCACAACGTGGCCGAATACGAAGGTTACCCGTTCAAGTTCAACGTGACGTCCTCGCTGAACATCGAGTGGGTGTATTTGTACCACAACACCTGTTCCACGGACGCAACCGGCCAGAACGGTTTCCTCTTCAAGCAATACAGCCGCTGGACGAACGTCGTTTCGCGCAACAACATCTTCGCCGGCACGCGTTACGCCCTGGAAAGCTGGAGCGGCATCAATCCCGTGGACTTCGATTACGACGACCTGTTCACCACTGATCCCAGCCGCTTTCTCCGGTGGGCAGGGGTCGCCTACTCCAGCTTGTCGGACTTCAGCCAAGCCACCGGCCTGGAGACGCACGGACTGTCCGTGCCCCCGGCGTTCCTCGACCCATCGCACGGGGACTTCTACCTCCGGAGTGACAGCCCGGTCGTGGACCGTGGCTGTTTAATACCGGGGATCAACTCCGCGTTTCTGGGCGCCGCGCCAGACGTTGGCGCTTGCGAACAAGGCATGGAAGCCGTGTCCGTCTCGGTGAAGGACGACATGCTGACGACCCGGTGGAACGTGTCGCCCGGACAAATCTACGAATGGCAGCGCTGCACCAATCTGGCAACCGCACCATGGATTTCTTCCGGGACGATCACCGCGCTGGCTTCCGGGATCGAGTTTTCGGCGACCGTTCCAGCATCGTCGCAATCATTCTATCGGCTGCGACGCGTGGCCGCGTTCCCGTGAGGCATGACCGGTTTTCACTGCGGCGCGTGGCTGATGAAGTCCCTTGGCCTGGAGCAGCGGATGCGGCACTTGCGGCGGCGTTTCCCGGGTGGCTTGACCGTGCCCGGCTCGGACGGCCTCGGCCAAGCGACACGCCCCCATGGCTTCCCGCCTCTATGAAGTGGACGCCGCATGCACGGCCGTTGCCACGCGTTGGAAACGAAAAAGGAAACGGGTCAGAAACAGGTCCTCACTTTTGGCACGACGTCCATCTCCAGTCGGGTCGCGCTCACGGCTTCGCCTCGTAAACCACCTTCCCGTCCACCACCGTCAGCGCAGCTTTCACCTTGTCGAGTTCGGTCGGGGTGATGGAGAAGATGTCGCGGTCGAGCATAACGAGATCGGCGAGCTTGCCAAGCATGAGCGAGCCTTTCACCTGTTCCTGTAACTCCGCGTAGGCTGAGCCGACGGTGTAGGCACAAATCGCCTCCTCCAGCGTGATCTTCTGTTCAGGGATCCAGCCGTTCGGATGCTTGCCATCGAGCGTCTGGCGTGTGACGGCGGCTTTGAGACCTTCCATCGGATTCAGCGGGGCGACGGTCCAATCCGTGCCGAAGGCCAGCGGCGCGCCGGCGTCAAGCAGTGAGCGGAAGGCATACGTGCCCTTCGCGCGTTCTGGACCGATGCGTTTCTCGCACCAGCGGCCGTCATCGGCGCAGTGATACGGTTGCATGGAGGCGATGACCTTGAGAGCAGCGAACTGCCTGATCTCGCTGGGGCGCAGGTGTTGCGCGTGCTCGATGCGGAAGCGCCGGTCGCGCGGGCCGTTTTGCTCGGCGACCTGCTGGTAGATGTCGAGAATTGCCTTGTTCGCCGAATCGCCGATGGCGTGGATCATCACGTGCAGGCCGGCCTTGTCTGCCGCTAGGACACGCTTGAGCATGATGCCCTCGGGAAACATCTGGTCGAAGAGCAGCCCGCGTGTGTCCGGTGCGTCGTTGTAAGGCTCGAAGAAATACGCCGTGGTTGAGCCGAGGCTGCCATCGGAGAAACCCTTCAACCCGCCAACGCGAATCCAGTCGTTGCCGAGCGGTGCGCGGATGCCGGTTTTGCCGAGCACTTCCCAGGAAACGATCGAGCGCGCGCAATAGACGCGCGTCTTAAGTTCGCCGCGCTCGAGTTGATACTGGTAAAGCCCCACGTCGTCATCGGCAGAGACGTCCTGCACGCTCGTGACGCCGAGCGAAGCAGCGTGCTCTGTGGCGGCACGGGCAGCCGAGAGTTTCTCGTCCCAGGAACGTGGCGGAATGATCTTCTCCACGTAAGCCATTGCAGCGTCCTTCAAGATGCCCGTGGGCTCGCCCTTCGCGTCGCGCACGATGATGCCGCCGTCCACTTCCTTCGTGTCCTTCGTGACGTTCGCCAACTTGAGCGCGAGGCTGTTGGCCAGCGACATGTGACCATCGAGCCGGCTGACGAAGACCGGGTGGTCGGGCGTCACGCCATCAATCATCTCTTTCGTCGGCAACACCGCGCCGGGGAACTTCTCGTGGTCCCAGTCGCCACCGAGAATCCAGCGGCCCTTGGGAATCTTCTTGGAAAACTCGCCGATCCTCCGGGCTAACTCCGCAGGCGACGACGCGTCGCGCAGGTCTACGTTCGTGATGGAAAACCCACCGCTCAGCCAATGCACATGCGCGTCGTTGAACCCGGGCAACACGGAGCGACCGCCTGCGTCAATCACGCGCGTCTTCGGCCCGGCGAGTGGGCGAAGGTCGGCCGTCGAACCGACTGCCACGATGCGGTTGCCGAGGATCGCCACCGCCTCAGCCTTGGGTTGGGCGACGTCCATGGTGCGGACCGCGGCGTTGAGAATGAGCAGGTCGGGGGCAAGCGAAGGCTTCTCGGCTTGAGTCGTGTTAAGCATGGCGAACAACAGCGTGGTGGCTGGGATCAGCGATTTCATTGTCGAACCGTTGGTTTGAACGGGCGAAGGAGTTTTAGCGACGCAGGCTGCGGATGTCACGTGCGGAAACGGTTCCCTTCGCCTACTGCTGCGTTGACCAGGCTTCGTACAGGCAAACCGCCGTGCCGGCTTGAGGCCGACACGGCGATGCAGCTTTCAGATTTTTTGGGTGGCGGTTACGCGCCCATGCCGTCTTCAAACGAACCGGCGGCCATCGGCCACGTGAAGTTGTCGCGGATGTAGGCGATGCCGTTCGCGCTCGTCCAGTCGAGGTCCTTGTGGGCGCTCTCGGCTTCCACGATCAGGGGCGCGGTCTTGCGGCCCATCACCTGGCAATAGCGGCTCGGATAGCCGATGTGCAGGAGCAGTTCGGCGTAACGTTGCATGTTGATGTCGCCGGAGGGCAAGTCCACGAACTGCATGGCGCGCTTGGGCCAGTTCGACTCCATCGCGCGCAGCGGCAGGCCGCGGCGGATGACGAAGTTCTTGATATGCGCCGCATAAACGCGCGGGCCGACCTTGAGGAAACGGGTTTCCCAGTCCTCACCTTCCCAGCAATGCGACGGATCGGCGTTAACACCGAGGCATTTGTCCCCGTCGCAAATCCGTACCAGCATGTTGAAATCGTCGGCGCACATGGCGCCCGTGCCCGGATGGATTTCGTGGCACAGATAGATGCCGAGCTTGTTGGCGTGCGCCCGCAGCTTGGCGGTCTTCTTGACGAACCGCTCCTGACCTTTCTTGACCAGGTCGTAATCGCCGCCGGCCCAGAAGCCCCACGGATATCCGGTAGCCATTTCCCAGCCGAACGCCACGCCCCAGAACATGGGCAACACCTTCACGCCCAGTTCGGCGGCGAGGTCCATGAGCTTGATCAGGTACGTCTCCGCCCATTCCTCGATCGCGGTGGGCGATTTCTCGGCGACATCCGGCGGGATGAACGGACGGACCGTCGGGCTGCCGGTCCACGCGGTGGTATGCACCCAAATCGGGCAATGACAGGAAATGCCGTCGAGCAGCATGCCGCGCGACTCGAAGGTATCCTTGATCTCCTGGGCTTTCTTGAACTTCTTGCCGTCCTGCAACATGAAGTTGGAGGGCTGCGCCCCGGTGGCACCGGAACGCTTTGCGTAGTCGAGAAAGTCCGCCAGGCTCTTCGCGCCGTGTTGCGCACCTTCGATGCTGGGATGGAATACTTGTTGTGCCATGATCTTTGGTGTGTTGTCAGTTGTGATTTCCGAAACGTGTCCAAGAAATACCGCCGCGCCCCCACAAAGCAATCCGAATCTTTCAGCCAGTTGCAGGTTGCGAGAGGCCAGGGCCGCGGGCAAGCTGAGGCCGGACATCGTTCCAGCATTATGGCCAGCTTTTACGATACGCACGCGCATCTGGATTATCCGGATTTCGCGGGGGATTTCCCGCAGGTCTTGGAACGCGCCCGGGCGGCTGGGATCAGCCGGCTAATTGCGGTCGGCACGGACTTGGAGAGCAGCAGAAGGTGTGTGGCACTGGCAGGCGATCACCCGCAGATCTTCGCTGTCGTCGGCTGGCATCCGAATCACGCCACCGAGGCCCCGCTCGATTTCCGGCCGGCGTTGCGCGAGTTGGCGCGGCATCCGAAAGTCGTGGCGCTGGGTGAAACCGGCGTGGACTACTACCGCCTGCCCGAGGACGCGACCGCAGCCGAGCGCAGCAAATCCCGCCAGGCGACCTTGTTTCAGCAACACCTCGAAGTCGCCGCCGAGACCGGGTTGAACTGCGTGGTCCACCAACGCGCGGCGTTCGAGGAAACCCTCGCGGTGCTGCGTCCCTTTGCCGACCGCGTGCGGGGCGTGTTCCATTGTTTTGCGGACGACGCGGAGCGGATGCGGCGGGTGGTGGAATTGGGATCGCTCGTCAGCTTCACGGGCATTCTCACCTTCAAGAATGGGCAGAACATCCGCGACGCGCTCGCGGCCACGCCGCTCGACCGGTTCATGCTGGAGACGGACAGCCCGTTCCTCGCGCCGATGCCGTATCGCGGCAAGCGCTGCGAGCCGGCGTATGTGCGAGAGATCGCCACTGTCGCGGCGGAGGTGAAGGGCGTGTCGCTGGAGGAACTGAGCGCGGCGACGTGCGCCACAGCGGAAACATTCTTCAAGGGCTTGGTCTAGGATTCCTCGCCCTGCTGGATCATAGGAGGTCGGCCGGGGTCATTCCTGCAACCCGTCGGCCAGCAGTTGGGCCATGTGCCAGGTGCGGATGTTGACCAGATGCGTGATCTGTTGCCGGCAACTCGTGCCCGACGCGATCACGATCGTGCCATACGGCTGATGTTGGACTTGTTCGGCGAGCGGTTCGGCGACTTTGAGAGACAGGGCGTATTTGTCTTCCAACGCGCCAAAGGCCCCCGCCATGCCGCAGCAACCTGTGTCCAGCATACGCACCTTCCGCCGCGGCAGCCGCGAGGCCAGGCGCGTCATGCAGGAGGTGTCCAACAATGCCTTGGCGTGGCAGTGAGCGTGGATGAGGATGTTGCCGGCGGCCTGGTTGAACGCCAGGGCCTGCGGCTCGCGCTCGAGCAGATTTTCAACGAACGGCTCGAACAAGAAGCAACGCCGCTTGATTTGGTCCGCGCCCGTCAGCCCCAACTCGCGGTAATCCTCGGCGAACATCGAGTAGCACGACGGTTCGAGGAAGAGGATGGGGATGGATTGATCACCTTGCGCGAGGAGATCGAGATTGTGACGGCCACAGCGGCGGGCTTCGTCGAGATTCCCCTGGCTGAAGGCCGGTCGCCCACAGCACCGCCGGCCCGTGGCGAGGCGGACCTCAAAGCCGGCGGCTTCCAGCACCCTCACCGCCGCCACGCCGATGGCCGGCTCATGGTAACGCACGAAAGTGTCGTCCCACAGTATGACTGGTCCACGGTGCGGCTTGGACACACCCGAGCGATGCGCGAACCAGCGGTCGAACCGTTGCATGGCGTAGGCGGGAAGGGAACGCTGCGTGGAAAGCCCGAGCGTGGTTTCGAGGAGGCGGCGCACCCAATTCCATTCCAGCGCGGTGTTGGCGAGCCGCGGCAATCTCGTGCCGAGGCGGCCCAGCGTGTCCACAGAACTGAACACGCGCGCCTGGAGGGAGAGGCCGTCGCGTTGCCATCTGGCATTGAGCAATTCGGCCTTGAGCAGCGAGAGATTAACGTTGGACGGGCATTCGGTGGTGCAGGCGCGGCAGGACAGGCAGTTGCCCAGCGCCGCTTCGAGTTCCTTCGAAGACAGGGCATCCTTGCCCTCGAGCCCGCGCAATTCGAGCGCGGCGCGGATGAGGTTGGCGCGGCCCCGCGTGGACATGAGTTCGTCCCCCGTGGCCAGGAACGTGGGGCACATGGTGGGCGCCGATTTGCGACAACCGCCACAGCCGTTGCATTGCTCAAGGTTGGCGACAAACGAGCCGTCCTTCGCGGCGAAGGCCAGCACGGGCGCGAACGGGAGCTTCAGTTCATAGCCGCCGCCCTGACGCAAGCGCGTGTCGAGCGCGAACTGTTCGTCCGGGATGATCTTGCCCGGGTTGAAGAGGTTGTGCGGATCGAACGAAGCCTTGATCTCGCGCATGGCGTTTAGGAGTTCCTCGCTGAGTTGCTGTTTCATGAACTCCGTCCGCGCAATGCCCACGCCGTGTTCGGCCGCGAGCGAGCCTTTGAACTGCAACACCAACGCGGACACTTCCTCCGCCACCTGCCGAAAGCGGCGCAAATCCTCCGCACGATGCAGATCCAGCACCGGTCGCACGTGCAGCAGACCCGACCCAGCGTGCCCGTAGTAGGAAGCTCGCAGCTCCAGCTTTCCCATGATGCCCTGCAGAGCGGCGACGTATTCCGGCAACTGCTGAGGACGCACCGCGGTATCCTCGATGCCAGTCGTCGGCTTGGCCGCGCCTTTGCAGCCCGTGAGCAGCGAGAGCCCTGCCTTGCGCAGCGACCACACGAGATTCATCTCTTCGGCCCCCGTGAGGATTTTCCTTCGCAACCCAAGGCGGCGTTTACCCAGCAGCGCCAGCTTGTCAGCCACGGCATCAAAAAACTCGACCACCAATATCGCCTCGCAGGGTTGAGCATCGAAGTCCAACAAATCACGCGCGGCCTGAAACGCGCGTTGGCCCTTGGTCTGATCCAGCAGCACACGATCGATGTGCTCGATCGCGGCGGGTTTAAGGTCGAGCAGCTCCACCGTGGCCTGCATCGCTTCGGCGATGGACGCGAAGAATAGCAGGCCCAGCCCCTTCTCCATGGGCAGCGGCACGATCTTCAACTCCGCGGCGACGATGCCCGCGAGTGTGCCTTCACTGCCACAGAGGATGTGGTTCAAGTTCCCGAAGTCGCGCAGAAAGCGATCGAGGCCATAGCCCGGCCACCGTTTGGTGAGACCCTCCGGCATGCGCTCCTGGATTTGCAGGCTATTGAGTTGCACGAGGCCCTCGACCAGTTCTCGTTGCGCCCGCAATTGATCTTCGCCCGGCCCGACTTTGCGTACGCGCCCATCGGATAGAACGACCTCCAGCAACGCCACGTGATCGGTTGTGGTCCCATAGACCGGAGCGTGTGCGCCGGAGGAATTGTTGGCGATCATCCCGCCCAGCGTCGCGCGCGAACTCGTCGCCACGTCCGGGCCGAAGCAGAAGCCGAGCGGACGCAGGAACGCGTTGAGCTGGTCCAACACCACGCCCGGGCCGACTTGGACGGTGCGGGCTTCGGGGTCGAATTTGCCGATGCCGGCGTTGTGGCGCGCGAAATCCACCACCAGGCCCTCGCCGATCGCCCCGCCCGCCAGGCCCGTGCCCGCGCCGCGTGGAATGACCGAAAGGCCGGCTTCAGCCGCTGCTTTCACAATGGCGCTGGCCTGCCTGGCATGACGCGGAAACGCCACTGCCACCGGTTCGATCCGATAGAGGGACGCGTCGGTCGCGTAGAGCTGGCGGGTCAGGTTGTCGAACGCGACATCGCAGTTGGCCGCCGCCAGGATTGACAGTTGTTGCGTCGAAGTCATCGCGCCGACGCAAGGCTAACGACGCGCCTGGTCAATGACAATCGCGAACGGGGCGTAGGACGAGATTCTTCGGTTGCGCGGCGAGGGGCACGCTGTCGTCTCGCGCGGGCTGGGCGTTGAGGCGTTCTCTCCAGAACTGATCGAGCCGGCCTGTTTGCCCCGCGCGCCAATCACCGACTAGCAGGCCGCGCCGACCGCGCCCCGGCCCCATCCGCAACGCGCCGCTTCCAGATTCCGAGGCCCAGTGATCCGATCCCCTCAGCGAGCGGATCCGGGGGTCGCCTACCTCGCAGGAGTCGCCGCACCATACGTCAGGCCAAATCCGGCGGGGAACAGCGGGTCTTTGGCGGATTGACTCGCGGAGGCAAGGTGGGCGTTGTCCCGCGGCCAGACGCGCGGGAGCTTGCCGGTCGGCTGGTAGTCGCCGAACAACACATCCGCCACGCCTTGACCTTCCGTGCCGGGCAGCCAGGCGGCGAGGAACGCGTTGCTGGCATCGAGCGTGGAGCCGAGGATCAGCGGACGGCCGGACAGAAGCACGGTCACGACCGGGACGCCAGCGGCTTTGGCTTTCGCGACCAGCGCCGCATCCGGAGCAGAAATGTTCAACTCAGCGCGATCGCCTTTCATCTCGGCGTACGGTGCTTCGCCAATAACCGCCACCACGGCGTCCGCGCCCTGACTGTCGCTGCCATCGGCGGAGAATGTCACCTTGACACCCGGACCAACCGTCTTGCGGATCGCGGCGAGAATGGTTGTGCCGCCGGGCGTGACGTTACCGGCTTCGCCCTGCCAGGAAATCGTCCACCCGCCGCACTGCATACCGAGATCATCCGCGGCCTTGCCGACGACGTGGATGTGTTTGGCTTTCTTGGAAAGAGGCAAGGCACGGTTCTCGTTCTTGAGCAAGACGAGCGAGGCCCGCACGCACTCGCGCGCGACCTGACGATGCTCCGGAGAGCCGATCTTGGCCAGCAACGCCGGATCCGTGAGCGGCCGCTCGAACAAGCCCATCCGCATTTTGACGCGCAAGATGCGGCGCGCGGCGTCGTCAATGCGCGCCTGGGGCACTTTCCCTTCCTGGACGAGTTGCTTCAGCAGCGTGATGAACTCGACGTAATTGTTCGGTGTCCCCGGTCCGTTTGGAATCATCACCATGTCCATGCCCGCGTTGATCGAAGTTTCGATGGCGCTTCGGTAATCCTTCGTCAACTGATCGATCGCGGCCCAGTCAGAGACGACAAAACCATCGAAGCCCAACTCGCCTTTGAGCAGATCGGTGAGGAGGAACTTGTGGCCATGCGCCTTCTTTCCATTCCAACTGTTGTAGGACGCCATGATGGACCCGACACCCGCCTTTACGGCGGCGGCGTAGGGCGGCAGATAAAGCCTCCGGAGGGTGGCTTCGTCGCATTCAGTGTTGCCCTGGTCAATGCCGTTGCTCGTACCGCCGTCACCGATGTAGTGCTTGGCGCAGGCCAGCACCGAACCGGACTTCGCGAGGTTCGCCTGCTGATAGCCGCGGACGGCAGCGACGCCGAGTCTGGACACCAGCTCAGGCGAATCACCGAAGCTCTCGTAAGTGCGCCCCCAGCGCGGATTCTGAGCCACGGCCACGCATGGGGCGAATGCCCACTGCGCGCCCGTGCCGAGCATCTCCAGCGCGGTCACGCGGGCGGCCTTTTCGACGAGCGCCGGGTTGTTGGCCGCGCCCAAGCCGATTTCGTGCGGAAAGATGACGGCGCCCAGGATGTTGTTGTGCCCATGAACGGCATCCACACCGTAGAGCAGAGGGATCTTCAACCGTGTCTTCAGTGCCCAGTTTTCGCATTCCTCGATCGCCTTGCGCCAAGTCGCCGGCTGGTTGTCCGCGGGATCCGAGCCGCCACCGCTCAACACCGATCCGAGGCAATACTTCTGCACATCGCCCCGGTCCTTCATGGCCAGAAGATCCGCCTGAGTCATCTGGCCGAGTTTTTCGTCGAGCGTCATCTGGCCGAGCAAAGTCTCGACCTGCCTTTCCAGCGTGCGATTCGGCTCGACGACGGCACAGCTTGTAGCCAACAAAGCCAGCAGGCTGAACAGCAAACACCGGCCAAACGCCCCGGTGGAAAAGAAGCGGACGGTCGCCACCAACAAGTTACGAAACGCGCATTGATTGAACATGTGCTTCTCATGGCGGAGGCCCACCAAAAGGTCAATGAAATTGTCGGCCCGCAAGACGGATTGGGCGTCTCGCACACGCCCTGCGGGACCTCCCTCGCACTGACGCGACGCGATCCATTTCGCCTGTCTGAGACAACCTTGCGGCGGACTGATCGCGCCACCGGACTGGCGCAGCCACGCAGGATTTCCCGAAGACCCCGGAGACGCGGCTGCTACTTGTGTAAACGTGAGGAGTGTGCTTCAGTTGAGTCGCTTGACGCGACTGTGGCTCATACCGCTGACAACAGCGACCGGAATCTCCGGGTTGCTGACGCTACTGTTGGCCGCCGTTCTCTTCGTCGCGGCTAGTGCCAGCGCCCACGGGGAGTTGCATCAAAACTCAGGCTCTGAACCGGGACATTGCGTCGTCTGTTTGATTCTACACGGGCAATTGGCAGTGGCGGAAACGGCGGTTGCCGCTGTCTGCGTTCTTCCGGCCATTGAGGATGACGCCGTCCTCCCGGCGATACGACATGGCAAGGCGAGGCTTTCGCTGCCACCAGGCCGCGGTCCCCCCGCTCGCGTTGCTTCGCGTTGAAGTTGCCGGTGCGATTGGCATTGGTTGATTTCCGTTTCCGTTGGGACTGTGGTGTGGGTCTATACTTGTCTTGTACCGTTTGAAACCCCTTTTTGGAGATCATATGAAGAGCCTGAGAGCCGTTTTGCTTGGAGTGTTGGCTTCCGCGTTGGTATTGGCTTCGCCGTGTGGCGGCCAGGCACAGAATACCGAGCAAATTACCGAGTTGAAAAAACAGCTTGAACAGATGCAAGCGAACTTCGACCGCGTGGTGCGTGAGCAGAAGCAGCAGATTGAAGGACTGCAAAAGCAGTTGGACATGCTGCAAGCCCAGCAATCCGCCGCACCGCCCGCAGCGACAGTCCCCGCTGCTAAGGCCGTGGAAGCATCCACCCCGCCCGCGTCGGCGAAAGCATGGTCGCCGACCGAACCGATCCGTGTCGGCGGCGGCAAGGCCTACATGGATATCGGTTTGGTCTCGACCTTCGCCGCCGGCGGTTCAACGGCGAGCGACATCGAAGGCGGGACGCAATTGGGTGGGCACGACCCGAACCAGCGTGGTTTCACTCTGCAAGGCGTGGAGGCGAATTTCCAGGGCGCGGTGGACCCGTATTTCCGCGGCAATGCCAACCTCGCGTTTACGCTCGATTCACATGGGGAGTCCGGCGTTGAACTGGAGGAGGCTTGGCTGGAAACCATGTCGCTGCCGTGGAACTTACAGGTGCGCGCGGGTCAGTTCCTCACGGACTTCGGCCGCTTGAATACGCAGCATCCGCACTCGTGGGCGTTCGTGGACACGCCGCTGGTGAACGGGCGATTCTTTGGACCGGACGGTTTGCGCAATCCGGGTGCACGAGTGTCTTGGCTGGCACCGACACCGTTTTACTCGGAGCTCTTTCTGGCGGTGCAGAACAGCCAGGGCGAAACGGCGCACAGTTTCCGCAATGACAACGGCGGTGAACCGTTCCTCGGCCGTCCAGTAGAGCAAGGAAGGGTGAAGTCTTTTGGCGATGTGCTGTTCGCCCCGCACTATGCGATGTCGTTTGACCTGACCGACACACAAACACTGCTAGCCGGCTTATCGGCGGCGTTCGGTCCGAACGGCTCGGGCAGTGATACGGACACGCAGCTTTACGGCCTGGACGCCTACTGGAAGTGGAAACCGGCGGACGCGCACGCGGGATTTCCATTCGTCTCGTGGCAGACTGAAGCGATGCTGCGGCGTTACGCGGCGGGAGCGTTTACGGTCGACGTGGACGACTTCACTGATGTCAGCCTGCCGGGCGAGACGCTGACCGATTGGGGGCTTTACTCGCAACTCCTATGGGGTTTCCAGAAAGGCTGGGTGGCGGGCCTGCGGGGTGATTACGTTGCGCGCACCGAGCAGGCGGTGTATGAGCAAATGCTGGGCGACGACCCGCAACGCCTGCCGCGCTGGCGCGTCTCCCCCAACCTGACCTGGTATCCAAGTGAGTTCTCGAAGATTCGCCTCCAATACAACTACGACGATCGGGATAAAATCGGCGTAGACCACTCGGTGTGGCTGCAATGGGAACTGTTGTTGGGCGCGCACGCAGCACACAAGTTTTAGATCCGTGAACTCGACAAACCGTGAATTGTTGAGTCGAAACATACTCGTATGAAACCAAACCAAGTATTGAAGGTCTTGCTGGCGGCGGCGTTCTCGGGATTCGCCGTGGCGGCGCAAGCGAAGCTGAACGTGGTGGCCACGACGCCGGACTTCGCGGCCATTGCGGAGGAGATCGGCGGCAAGCTGGTGAACATCACCACGCTGGCGCGCCCCAGCGAGGATCCGCACTTCGTGGATGCCAAGCCCAGCTTCATCGTGAAGCTGAACCACGCGGACGTGCTGCTCGAAGGCGGGGCGGAGTTGGAGATCGGCTGGTTACCGCCGCTGCTGGCCGGCGCGCGTAATCCGAAGATCGCCCCCGGCTCGCCGGGCTACATCCGCTGCAACGAAGGGGTGCAAATGCTGGAAGTCCCGGGCACGCTGGATCGTTCGCAGGGCGACATTCACGCGGCGGGCAATCCGCATTTCATGGTGGATCCGGTCAACGCCCGGATCGCCGCGCAACACATCGCGGACGCGTTCGCCAAACTGGATGCGGCCCAGGCGGCGACCTACCAAGCCAACCTGAAGCAGTTCACCGCCGCGCTCGATGCCAAACTCGCGGAGTGGCAGAAGCAACTCGCACCGTTCAAGGATGCGCCCATCGCGGCGTATCACAATTCGTGGCCGTATTTCGCGAAGCGATTCGGATTGCAGATTGACCTGTTCCTCGAACCGAAGCCGGGCATCCCGCCGTCGCCGGCGCACTTGGCGGAGGTGATCACAAAGATGAAGGAGCAGAAGGTGAAAGTGGTTTTCCATGACCCTTACTTGAACCGCAGGACGGCGGAATCAGTGGCGGAAAGCACGGGCGCAACGGTGGTGGATGTGACCCAATACCCGGGTGGGGCGAAGGGCTCGGACGGCGGTTACATCTCGATGATGGACTACCTCATCAACGCCGTAGCCAAGGCGCTCGCCGGTCAAGCCAAGTAAGGAACATTGCCATGGAAGCTCTTCAAGTGATGCTCAAGCCACTAGTGGCTTGCCTGGTCTTGCCCGGCATCCTCGTTTACTACGGCCTGCACATCGTGCGACGCGGGATCATCTTCGTGGATTTGGCCCTCGCCCAGGTGGCGACGCTGGGAACCTGTCTGTGCCTGTTGTTGGGGCACGAGGCGACCGACACGCATGCCTACTTCTGGTCGCTAGTGTTCACGCTCGCGGGCGCTCTGATCTTCACCTTCACGCGTCCGCCGCACCATGCGCGCGTGCCGCTGGAGGCGCTCATCGGCATCGTCTATGTCGTGGCCGCGGCGGCCGGCATCCTGTTGTTGAGCAAAAGCCCGCACGGAAAGGAGGAACTCCAGAAGACACTCGTCGGCGACTTGTTGACCGTGAGTTGGCCAGAGATCTGGAAAACCGCGGTGCTGTTCGCCTGCATCGGTGTGGTGCATTGGGTGTTCCGACGGAAACTCATCGCGCTCTCGTTTGACCCCGAACATGCGCGGTCCAATTCGCTGAAGGTGCGCGCGTGGGATTTTCTGTTCTACGCGCTGTTCGGATTGGTGGTGACCAGCTTTGTGCGCGTGGGCGGGGTGTTGCTGGTGTTCTCGTATCTCATCGTGCCGGCGGTGTGCGCGAACTACCTCACGCCGTCGCTCCGGATTGGTCTGGCGATCGGGTGGACAACGGCGACGGCGTCGAGCATCGGTGGGCTTTGGGCGTCGTATCAATTCGACGTGCCCACTGGCGCCGCCGTAGTGTGTGCGCTGGGCCTGGCATTGCTGGTGGCCGTGGCGGTGGCGTGGCTGCGGCATGACAGGACGCATCCGAGGTCGGACGTTCACGGGGAAGCTCCGAGTAATCCGTGAGCGGGTGCAGGCGATAATCAACGGGATACCGCTCGAACGCCCCATACATCTTGACGGGCCCAGAGCAAGGAGATCACCTTCGGTTAATGAGAATCCGTTTCATCGCGTTGCTGATCTTGGTTGGCCTTCCCCCGGGTCGTGTGACTGCGGCCAGCCAAGCACCACCGCCAAACATCGTTTACATCCTCGCGGACGACCTGGGCTATGGCGACGTGAAATGCCTGAATCCCCGGGGCAAGATTGCCACGCCAAACCTGGACCGACTGGCAGCCAGTGGGATGACTTTCACTGACGCGCACAGTAGTTCTTCGGTTTGCACGCCCACGCGCTACTGCATCCTTACGGGACGCTACAACTGGCGATCGCGGCTCCAGAGCGGCGTGTTGGGGGGCTTCAGCAAGCCGCTGATTGATCGCGAACGGCTGACTGTGCCCGCGTTGCTCAAGCAACATGGGTACGCGACCGCATGCATCGGCAAATGGCATCTGGGCATGGATTGGCCCGTCACGAAGGAGCAACGTGTATTGCTTTCACCTTCCAAGCCGCCCGCCGATAAAGCGAGCAAGGCCAGCAATAAAGCCGCCGCTGCTGGACCCGTCGCCACTGAGCAGCAGATCGCGGCGTGGCGTGACATCTTCTCCAAGTCCATCGCCGGCGGCCCGAGCACGCGCGGCTTTGACCTCTACATCGGCCCCGACATCCCGAACTGGCCGCCCTTTTGCTTCATTGAGAATGACCAGACACTCGGCATTCCCACCGAGTTCCTGCCGCGTGAATACATGGTCAAAAACCAGGCTAGTAATCAAGGCCCGGCGCTCAAGGATTGGAAACTTGAGGGCATTTTGCCAGCGCTCGGCGACCGCACGATCCAGTTCATCGACGAGTCCGTGCAGAAGAAGGAACCCTTCCTCGTTTACATGCCACTCACCTCGCCGCACACGCCGCTCGCCGTGAATCCAGAGTGGAAG
>CAYJNU010000135.1:0-5017 GCA_964371005.1 uncultured Verrucomicrobiota bacterium
CCCGCCGGGCGTCAGACAGAATGACGAAGACATGAACTATAACACAAAACGGTTGCGGACGCGGTTTGCGCGGCCCACCGGGTTCGCCGTGAGACCGGGGCCGGCCGCAAACCGGCCCAGTCTGCCAGATAACGAACTGGAAGAACTGAAGAACCGGCTGCTGGCCGAACGGTTGCGGCTCGAGCGGGCTTTCGTGCCCGGGGAAACCTTGCGCCAAGCCGCCGATGAAGCCGCGTCCCTGGCGTGGCTGACACCCTTTCCGCTGTTGGTGCTGCCGGGGTTGTTCGATGAATTGGTGTCCATCGCTGCCACCCGAACGCGGAAGCAGGCGGAAATCCTCCACCGCAGCCAGATGCTGCAAGCCGCATGAAAATCGCCATGCAACGCCTGGAGGCACAGTGGGCGGGATGGGAGGCTGTTTTCACGGGCGACACTCGTCGTTCGCCCGCGAAACCAGCTTCCCGTCCCTGCCTTTTGAATGATCGCCGAGTCACAGCGAAAACTGCCCCGTTTGACTGCCCATGCACGGTTCGCTTCGCCGCCCGGTCTTGGGCAGCGCCCGCCCAAGACGCGCGCGCGCGGTTCGGGTTATGGCTCCGATGCGCATCCGATGTTGGAGATGGAGGCTGACCAGGAAGCGCGGGTTACGGTGAAGACTTGCCACGCGGTTGGCAACAGACACAATGCTGCGAAGATGGTTCGCTGGGTTTCAGTTGTGGTGACCGCCTCGGTCTGGCTGACGGTTTCCTGCTCACGGCAGCCGGACCCGAGTCCTGCGTCGTCAACCCACCCCGCGGTGGCGATCTCCACCAATCCACAAATCTACCAGGTCAAGGGCGTGGTGGTCGGACTGACGCCGGAAGCGAAAACCGTGCGCATTAAGCATGAAGAAATCCCCGGCTACATGGCTGCCATGACCATGCCGTTTGAAGTCCGTGACACGAACGAGCTGGCTGGCCTGGAAGCGGGCGATCGGGTCGCCTTTCGCATGCTGGTCACGGACGACGACGGCTGGATTGACCAGGTCCGCAAGCTGCCGCCGCCGACCACCAACACGCTGCCAACCACCGGTTCGTTTCGCTTCGTGCGCGAAGTCGAGCCGCTCAACGTCGGAGATCTGTTACCGGAGTACCGCTTCACGAACCAACTGGGACGAGCCATCACCATATCGCAATTCCGCGGCCAGGCGCTGGCCATCACCTTCATCTTCACACGCTGCCCGTTCCCGACGTTCTGCCCCCGGACCATGAGCCGTTTTGCCGAGACCCAACGGCAGTTGCTCGCCAACACAGCGGGGCCGACCAATTGGCATTTGTTGACGCTCTCTTTTGATCCGGCCTTCGATTCGCCCGCCGTGCTCAAGGCTTACGGCGTCAGCCATGGCCAGGATCCGCGGCACTGGACGCTGGCCACGGGCTCGCTGATTGATATCACCGCCATCGCCGAGCAATTCGGTCTGACTTTCTGGAGTGAAGATGGCGGTATCAGCCACAACCTGCGCACGGCGGTGATTGATCCGGCCGGCCGCGTGCGGAAGATCTTCGCCGGCAACCAGTGGACCAGCGAGGAGCTAACGACGGCGTTGCTGAAGGCGGCGGTCCCCGCGAGTCAACAGCGCTGAGTTTGAAGGACAAACCAGGAAGCAAGCGCGATCCTGCCAGCTGGCGGATTCCACAGCTCGTTGGGAAGTGATTACGCGGTGACCACAAATCAAAACGCCGTAAAATGGGCGGGCAATAGTCGGTGGTGGATTATCAACACGATTGAGTCAAATAACGGCAAGCGTGTGAGCGATTCAGGTAATTTCCTGCAGTGGTTCTCGGCCGGTGCTTTTGGCGGAACCGGCTTCTCGGACACACCTGTGGCTGCTGTAACGTGCGTTGAAGAACCTGGGTCGCCGAATTTCATCCACAACGGAGCGATGTTCGGGCTTTGGGCCGCTGGTAAGAGCTTCGCACCGTGTGTATGGAACTCGCACCCAAACCAGAATCTTCAATTCGTTGGTGACCCGTTGGTAGCCAGATAACCCAAGATTCGCTAACCACTCCAGCAACATGAGAACATATCGGTTCCTATTCGCTCTTCTAGTCGTGCTGAACAGCAACACCGCGCGCCCAATGCGGGCCCAGGGATCGTTTTCGAACTTGGGATTCGAATTGGCGAACGTGCCCACCTTACCTCCTGGTCAGCTCGGAGGTTTGGTGCCTATTGCTAACGCTTTTCCTGGTTGGACCGGTTACGTGGGAGCAAACCAAGTCCCGGCAGTTTTGCACAACCAAGAGTACCTTGATACTGCGAGCATTTCGATTCTTGGTCCGCGGCATGCAGACGGGCCGATCCTTAGCGGCCAGTACACTGCTTTTCTCCAAGCGGGGCATGATCCGTATTCCGGGAATCCAATCGACCGAATTTCGGCTACGCTCGCGCAAACCGGGACAGTCCCTCTGGACACGAAATCGCTAAGAGTAATGACCGACCAGTATTCCACCGGCCTTCAAATCACTCTTGCAGGATCCATCGTCCCTCTGTCTGAAATCAGTGTTGGGGAGGGCTGGAAGATTTTGGCCGGTGATGTTTCTTCGTTTGCAGGCGTCAGCGGAGACCTGCGGATAACTGCGTTATCGGTGCCGTTCTACAACGGCTTCAACCGGCTCTACCTGGACAATGTCGTTTTCTCCAGTCAGCCCATTCCCGAACCGAAATGCGCGGCACTGCTTGCCTTGGGTACTGCGGTGTTGGCTTGGCGGGCGCAGAGAGGACGTGGCGTCAGGATCAGAAGCGCGCTCCCCATTACCGTAAGCGGTTTGGCCGCGGTGGTTTCGGCGTTCGGGCAGAGCACATTCCAGAACCTAGATTTCGAGTCCGCAGCGTTGCCCGTCATTCCGCCCGGCCAATCCGGGGGTCGTGTTGCGATCACCGCTGCGCTCCCCGGATGGCGCGGTTACATCGGCACCAACGAGATTGCCACCGTGCGGCACAACGACCTCTCCATTGGACAAGCTGCGTTGGCCATTCTGGGACCGAACTATGGCTATTCCCTCCAGGGCAGCTTCACGCCGGTCCTCCAGGCGGGAAGGGATCCGTTCACGGGGGAATCGCAGAACGCTCCGGTTGCTATCGCGCAATCAGGGCTGATTCCGGCAGATGCCCAGTGGATGACATTCTTCACAGGTCCATCATCGCATGATTTCTCAGTGAGCTTCAACGGGACGGTTCTGCCTTGGCAGTTGCTCACGGTTGCGTCCAGTTCGCAGCTTTACCGCGTGGATGTTTCGGCTTGCGCAGGTCAATCAGGGGAACTGCGTTTCACCTCGCTGATTCCGGCGCTCGTCCCGTTTAACAATCTGTACTTGGACAACATCGTGTTCGTACCCGAACCGAGCGGGGCGGCGCTGATTATCATTGGCGGGCTATTCATCTGTTGGTACATGCCGAAAGGGGAAAGGGGCAAGTGAGAATCCGCGTCGCGCTCCTCTCCGCCGGTCTCGGCTTGGCGTCGGTGCTTTCGGCGCAAGGCCGAGGGAGTTTTCGCAACTTGGGTTTTGAAACTCCGGTCCTGCCCTTGATTCCACCACCCGGGGACCACTCGTACGTTCCTATAACAGACGCCCCGCCGGGTTGGCAGGGGTATCTCGGCAACAACCCCGAGAATCTAGCCGGGCTGAGGACCGAAGGTCTCGTCCGCAGGCAAGTTGAAGTGCCGCGGTTCAATTCCAAGAACAAGATGGGCCCGGCGATGCGCGGCGTTGAAATACGGTCGCGGACGGAAGCGAGGTGGCGCAGACTGCACCAGGACTCGGTTTTTTGCAGGATTCGGACTTGGCAGACGTGTCCAAAGTGAATGAACTATGCCAACACCATGAAGACGAGACTTCCGCATCTGCTTGCGTTGTTCACCAGCGTGTCCGTGCTGCTGAGCACATCCACCGGACTCCGCGCCCAGGTCATCCCTCCCCCGCCCGGGTATCCGGTGGTGGACCCCACCACGGGATTGCCAATCGCACCGCCCAAGCCCGAGCCCATCCGGTTCAGCGACGCCACTGAGAAGAAACGAGTGGAGGCCAACTTCGAGGGGCTTCCGTTGACCGAGGTGGTGATCTGGCTGGAGAAGACGTTTCCCGAAGTGAATTTCATCGTGCCCCAGAGTCTGAGTGGCGAAAACCCCATCGTGGTTCTCCGACTGCGCGCGGCGGGTCTGCGCGACATTCTCGAGGCCATCAACATCGGCACCGACAACCGGGTCGGGTTCGAGGTGCGCAGTCCCACCCTGGTCGCCTTCCAGCCCCGGCCTGCGCCCGTCTCTGCTGGCTTTGCGCCCTACCCAGGTCAAGCCCAGCCGGGGAGGTCAACGGAAGGGCCGCCCACCTATCAGGTGATGAATCTGCGCGAGGTGCTACGGACCAAGGACGAGGCCAAGATCCGCGAGACCTTGGACACGATCCGGGAAATCACCAGCCGCACTTTGGACATCATGGCAGTTGACTCTCCTGGCCCACGCCCGCGGCAGCCGATCAAGTCATTCGAATACCACGAAGGCTCCGGCGTCCTGGTCATCATTGGCCAGCCCGACGCCATCAAGGTGGCCATGGACGTGACCCGCAACATTCGCTTGCAAGACTCGGGTGGCGGTGGCGGTAAAAACGGCGCGGTCGAGTCCGCTGAACGGCAGCCGGCGCCAAAACCTTCGACCGGTGACGCGAAGTAGCTCGGAGTGACTCAGGCCCTCGACATCGTGAGCCCGACCTTGTCTGAGGCAGGCGCGGCGGTGACCAAGCCAACGCTGGCCGCGCCGCGCCTTGAGAACATCACGGTGTTGACCTGCGGCCTCGCGGCGGGAAACGAGGAGGCGTTTCGCGAATTCCACCGCCGTTACTTCGATCGGTTGTTCCGGCTGGCGCTCGTGCTGACGCGCGGCGATCAGGCAACCGCAGGCGATGTCTTGCAAGACACGCTCTGCCGGGTGGTTCAGCACGCGCGCCGGTTTGACGACGAGGAGGCTTTCTGGTGCTGGCTCGTG
>CAYJNU010000135.1:5029-6795 GCA_964371005.1 uncultured Verrucomicrobiota bacterium
CCGCGCAGCGCGGCGCGCGACGCCGGCCGCAAACAACGACCCGACGTGGCGCTGCTCGAGGACTATGCGCGCCGCTGGTTGCCGTTGCAGCCGCAGCCCGGGAACGAAGACGAGAAACGACTGGACGAACTGACGACGCAGTGTCTGGACGAGCTCAATGCAGCGGATCGCGCGTTGGTTGAGGGCAAATACCTGGCCCGGCAGAGCGTGCGCGACCTCGCGGAGCGAGCGGACTTGACGGAGAAGGCCGTCGAATCGCGGCTGGGACGGTTGCGGCAGTACTTGCGTGCCCGCTTGCTCGACCGGCTGCGGGAGGACTCACGATGAACGATTCAAAGCATGATCCACTGTTAGACGACCTGCTCGCCGGTGAGGAAGCCGCATCTCTTCGCGAATCTTCGTTGGAACAGATGCTGAGTTCAGTCCGGCAACGCCAGCGCCAGCGCCAGACCCGGCGCATCGCCGTGTTGGCCGCCGTGCCAGCCTTGCTCGCGCTGGCGTTGGTGGCCCTGCGTCCGCCCGCGCCGGTGACCCAACTTGCTGGGAACTCGACGTCGACAACCGGTGGTGCAACGGTCCGTGTGACTCGCGTCGAATCCGCCTCGGGGGAAGTGGCCCCGGTGCATTTTATCTCGGACGATGAACTCCTGGCCATGTTCCCGGGTCGCCCCGTGGCGCTGATCGGCCCTCCAAGTCATCAGCAATTCGTCTTCCTGGATCAGAAGCTCTAGCATCACCTGTACGCGAATGCTGGCGTGCAGGAATTGGTTCACCACCACCAGGACCGCGGCACAGTGAGTGCGTCGCCAGGTAGCACTTTGGGGTCGAGTTCGGGATGCTTGATGGCCTTAGTGCAGTTGACGGTGATTCTTGTGCCATCGGCACGGATTAACAGCACACGGGTCTTCCGAGCGCCTTCCTTGAAACCACCCGCAGCTTGGATGGCTTGGGAAACCGTGATCGCGCCCAACCATGCCTGGCGGTCCGGGTGTCTGACCTCGCCACCCACGTAGAAGAAACGATCGTGTGTGTGCGATACCCGAGGTGACCCATCGCGCGGGAAATGGGGGCGGTACAACTCGATAATCTCCCGTTCAAGATCCTTGGCGGTCTTGTTCGTAACAACGACCGCACCAATCAGCGGTAAGGTGATGGAGCCATCCTCCTTCACCCGCTCCTCATGGGGAGGCGGCTCAGGCTCGATTCTCGGAAAGGTCAGCGTCACGAAGTCACCGATGCTGAATTTCTTGTCCCGCGCCGGAGTTGGATGTTCGAAGAGTGAATTTGAGGTGGCCGCAGGGATTTCACTGAAGACTACCTCCCCGGACTGAGGCGAACGACAAGCAGACAGCAGCGCGAGCATCATACCGAACACAGTCAGGACAGTGCCGTTCCAGCGCACGAATGGCTTGTTCATATTCGCATACTGATCGAGTTGTTTTTCCAGTCAACACTTTCTTCGAAACTGCCCAGCTTCCGCAGGAGCAGGAGGTAGTTCGGCGGACGCCTTTTCGGTTTCCCGAACTCCGATGATGGAGCAATCTCTTTCGTTGTCCGCTTTTCCCCGTCGGCGACGGCTATCAGATGACACGGCATCATGAATGACCTTGAGCTGCTACAGGACTACGTTCGGACGCGCAGCGACGCGGCCTTCGCCGAGTTGGTGCGACGCCATGTGGATCTGGTCTATTCCACCGCGTGTCGTCGGACGGGCGAAAGCCAGATGGCCAAGGATATCACCCAGGCTGTGTTCATCCGCCTGGCAC
>CAYJNU010000135.1:6805-17511 GCA_964371005.1 uncultured Verrucomicrobiota bacterium
CGGGGGGGGGGCGCGACGGCAGCGCACTCCCCGGCTGGCTGTATCGCGCCGCCTGCTTCGAGGCGGCCAGCGCCATCCGCTCCGAACAGCGCCGGCGGCAACGGGAGGCTGAAGCGATGAACCGGGCAGAACTCGACGCTCATCCCTCCACCGCGTGGGCGACGGTGGCCCCGTTGTTGGACGAGGCGATGCGCGACCTGAACCACATCGAACAGGACGCGGTGGTGCTCCGGTTCTTCGAGAACAAATCGCTGGCAGAAGTCGGGCGGCTGTTGGGCTTGACCGAAGAGGCGGCGCGGAAACGCGTCAGCCGGGCGCTTGAACGGCTGCGGACAGGTTTTGAGCGGCGCGGTGTGAAAGTAGCGTCGGCCGCACTGGCCTCTGCGATCGTGGGGCACGCGATCGAAGCGGCGCCCGCGGGTTTGGCCGCCGCGCTGGCGACCAGTTCCCTCGCCGCCGGAGCCGCCGGCAGCGGGTTTGTCTCCACCTTGATCCAAACGTTGATAATGACAAAAACCACCGCGGTCGTGCTCGCCGTCCTTGCGGTTGGCGCACTCGTCACGCCTTTGGTGCTCAAGCGACGTTCAAGTTCCGAGGCTGCCCCGGTTTCAAGCACTGCTGTGCCTGAGGTTGCTTCCACTGTTCAAGCAACCCGTGCGGACCCTGTTCCCATTCGGCCTGTGGCCCCGCCCGCCGCGGCAGCGTCCCAGCCTTTGCTCGCCCGCGTCGCGTTGTTGCCCGCGCTGACGTTCAGCCAGATTGAGACGTATGTCGAACAGAACAAGCGTAACGCCGAAAGCCTGCTCGCGGCGTATCGCGTCGGTGGAAATCTCGTCCATCTGACGGAAGCGGCAACGCGCTTTCCGGGCGATCCAGATGTTCAATATGCCGTGCTCGCGAACGGCGTGTTCACCGAGACGCGGCGGCAGTGGATGGATGCCTACAAGCAAACCTCGCCCGACAACGCGCTGCCCTGGTACTTCTCGGCGCTGGGCCATTTCAAAGCCGGCGAAACGGCGGCGGCGCTCGAGGACCTGGCCGGGGCCACACGCAAGTCGGCCTTCCGCGCCGAACTCGGGCCGACGCTTCAAGCGGTGGAGGAGCTAAACCTGAGCGCCGGACGCGCCGCGGATGAGGCAAAGGTCGCTGCGTTCCAAGCCTGCGCTCAGGTGCCGCACCTGCCCCAGATGCGCGAACTGGCCAGGGCGATGCAGACCACCGCCCAACAGTATCGCCAACAGGGCGACACCGCGTCCGCCGAATCGCTCGCAGGCATGGGGCTGATGCTGGGGGCTCACCTCAGCGCCGGCGGTGGCAGCCAGACGTTGATCAACCAACTCGTCGGCATCGCCATTGAGAAGATGTTCCTGCAACAGCTAGATTCCCAGGGCAAGGATTCGTTCGGACGCCCGGTGGCTGAGGTTTCGGCCGCCATCGCGCAGCACCAAGCCACGATCAAGGATTTTGCGCGGACGTTGTCAGCCTTGACCGCGCAACTGAGCGACGCCGAGTGGACGACCTACATGGAACGCGTGAAACTCTACGGCGAAGAAGCCGCGCTCACTTGGTTGAAATCACGGCACGAAACACCGTAAGCACCGCACAGCCACCGCATCTCGATGACGGAACAAACCACCCCAATGCCATGAAAACGAATCCTGCTTCCCTTCCTCTCTCCCTCCCTCTGTTCTCGACGGCCCTGCTTGCGACGCTCGTTGCCATCTGCGTCGCGGGCTGCGGCAAAACCGACACTGCGAAAGAGAAACCAGCCCCGGCCGCGAGCACGCCACCTCCCGCGGCACCGGCGATCCTGACCGCGTGGGAGCAGGGTGTCACCGCCGGCGCCGTCAAGCAGTTCGTGGAAGCCGATTGGGGCGCGCGTCCGCTGTTTGCGCCGGGCTCGGTGATGAACTTGAGTGAGGCTCAGTTCAAAAAACTCCCGGCGGCGCAGCGCGAGGTGAAGGCCGCCGAGGTACAGGCTCAACTTGCGTCGTTGAGAAAGCTGGCCGGAGCGGTGGCCCAAGCCGGGCGCGAAGCGGCAGTGAAGCAGGACGTGGCGCTGGCTCGCAGGCATTTCACCGCACTCGACCAATTTGGCGGTGCGCTCGACAGCTCGGATCCCATGCTCATTGTCAAACTGGTGGGCCAGGCGCTGAAAAAGATGGCAGTTGCGGAAATGGCGAAGCTGCCGCAATGATGGTGGCGGCCCGCACAAGCGGACCACCCATGAGAACGAATACACGGCGCTTCCTCCTCCTCGTGATCGTCGCGGCATGGCTTGGCGCTGCCTCCATCGCACCGCTCATCGCAGAAACCCTCTACTGGCCGCTGTCAGCGTTCGATCAGGCGAAGCAGAAGGGCACGAGCCTGACGTGTGTCGTCAACCTCCGGCGGATCGTGATGGCCGCCCATGGGTGGGCAAACGACTACCGCGACGCGTATCCGACGAACTTCCAGACGTTCGCGGTGGACCTGGCCTCGGCTTCCCCGGCCGAAACGGTCTTGTGCCCGGCAAATCATCGGCACCCTCCGGCGACGAACTGGGCGAACTTGGATTGGAGCACCGTGGACTACGAGTGGGTGGTCCAGCCGAACTGGCTCAATCCCGCCGCCGTCTGCTGCCGCTGCCTGGTTCATTCCAACGTGGCCTATGCGGATGGACACGTTGATGGACCGCGCGGATATCGCAGCGGTTGGCCGGCCATCCTCGCGGCCCCGTTGGCTCAGGATGCGACGCCGGGCGCGAAGGCCGAGTTCAGCGTAGTGATCGCCCCCGACGCCGCCCAGCCGGTGAGCTATCAGTGGCGGCGCGAGCAGTTGTCTTACGTGACCAACGTGACGTTCATGACAAACGGCGGCTATTGGACCACGAACGTCGTGCCCTCGACCTTCACCGCGACCGTTCTCGACGGGCGAACCAATGCCACTCTGCTCCTCACAAACCTGCAACCTGCCGACTCCGATTACTACAGTGTCGCGGTGAGCAACCGCATGGGCGTGGCTGTCTCAAGCCCGGCCAAGTTGTTCGTGGATGATTCGGTTTGGTTCAAGACCACGAACCAATACTGGTCGGCAGTCAACTGCGTGAACAATCTCAGGCAGGTTTGGCTGTTTGGGGCACTCTGGGCCGAAGACCACGGTGATCAGATGCCGCCGAGTCTCTCAGTGATGACCAACGCCTACGGCTTGCCCATGTTCGGCTGGCCGGTGGTCCTGTGCTGCCGGGCCGACCCGGCGAGGTCCGTTCCGCCGGATTGGGCCGGAGTCAACCTGGACGACACCAGCTACGAAGTCTTCCCGGTTGGGGCCGAAGATTACGAAGCGGTTTTCTGCCGCTGCAAGTTCCACGGTTTCTACGCCACCATGGGTGGCACTGTGTTGTTCCGCCCAAGCTTCGCCGGCATCCGACCGCTCCCAAACAGCACACTGGAGGTGTCCTTCACCGTGTTCCGCGGTCAAACCAACCTGCTGGAGGTTTCCCCCGACCTCGTCAACTGGACGACGCTGAAAACCTACGCGGGAACGAATGGCAGCTTCCAGTTGTTGGCGACGAACGATTTGCCCCGGAGATTCTACCGGATTCGGACGGAGTAGAGACTCTGACGAGGCTGGGCTGCGCCGGAGCGGCTCCAGCTAGAGCCCTTCCCTCAGCAGTTCCTTGAGTTGATGCCGGGCGTCGGACGTCAACTTGTAGGGTGAGTCCTCGGCAAGGTGATTCCCCCCTCGCTCCAACGCTTCGCGGAGGAAGCGGAGCTGTCGTCCGTAACGGCGGCACCAGACGCAGAACAGGAGATGGCATTTCAAGCCAACCCGTTTTCGCAACGGCAACGATTCGTCCAACGCTCGCGACTGCAAACGCGTTACGTCGCGACAGGCGGGCGCGAGGTCCCGCATCCAAGTCAAGAAGGCTGTGCGGCTGGGCCTTGAGGGTTCCATACTAGGTCCTTGGTCGGGACTTACCGGTGGTGGGTGCGGGTTGCATGGGATCAAACCAGTTCAGTTCCAGGCAGCGGCGAAGCGCCATCCGCGCCCGGTGCAACATCACCCACAGGTTGTTTTCCGTGATGTTTAAGTCGGCGCAGATGGTTCGGGAATCCACGCCGTCCAACTCGCGCATCAGGAATACTCGGGAGACGTTCTGTGGTAGTTTGGACGCACAGTTTCGGAATGTTTGCCAGAATTCCTCGCGGTCCAGACCCTCGCCAGCTTCCGCGGGCCAATCCGCAGGCCCAAGCCCGTGATTCCAGGCCCCCTTCTGCAAGCCGTCCGCTACAAACTGCTGCTCCTCCTCGGTCGCAAAGAAACCGAGGTCAGTGAACGACGTTTCGCGACCGGATTTGCGAAAGACATCGTGAATCTTGTGTTTGAGAATGCCCAAAAGCCAGCCGCGCTCCGCCGATTTACCGGCGAACGCACTGCGCTTCTTCAATGCCGCCAGAAACGTCTCTTGCACGACATCCTGTGATTTCGCCAGATCGCGCAGGCGAGACATTGCGTAAGAGAATAGGTAGTCGCCATGATCGTCCACCCACTGGCCGGGGTCCGACAAAGCCGCGGCTTTCGGCAACGGAACCGACTCGCCGGATTCGGACGGGGCCGGGCGGGTTGGGGCATCGGAAGCCATGATCAAGGAAAGGCTAACGCTCTTTCGCATCTGTGCAAATCTCCTGGGTTTCCATCACAGTTGAAGCGAGCGCTTTGGATGAAGGCATCCCCGCAACGGAGTGAAACTCCGTCCGGCTGGTCACCGAACGGAGTCAGAGGGGGGCGCCTCGGGAGTCTCACCGCGCGGCAAGTCCGTTGGCGGTGGCGGGTACGGAGACGTGCCCGGCCAGCGTTGCCAGCGCACCGGTTTGGGTATTCAGGCTGAAGCTGCCGATCGTTCCGTTTCCGGGGTTCAGACTGTAGAGGTAACGGTTGCCGTGACTCAAGGCCATGTCCACCGGGCCGCTGCCCGCGCCCGTGGTGGCGGCCACGGAAGCCAACAAGGCCAGACTGCCATCGCATCCGACCTGGTAGCTGCTGATGGAGTCGTCGGGAGTGTTGGCCGTGAAAGCAAACTGCTCGTTGCGGGTCAAGGTCAACCAGCACGCCGCGGTCTGCAAACTCGGCACGCTGTCGCTGATGACTTCCAGATCGCCGTCGTCGTTGACGGTGTAGGAACTGACCGAACTGGCGCCGGGATTTGCGCCGCCCCCGTTCGCCTGGGTGACGAATATGCGGTTTTTTGACCCGGCGGCGAAGCCGAACGGCGGCGGGGCCGGTGAAGTGAACATCTTGAAGTTGGACAACGCGCCGTCGCCGTCCACCGAGAAGGTGTCTATCAGCGCCGTCGCTTTTTCCGTGACCACAAGATGCTCACCATCGCGGGTGAAAGCCACCTGGGCGGGACCGGTACTGTCCGCGCTTAGTGAGTGGGTCGAGTCGGGTAACGGGTTCAAGCGGCCGCGGTAAAAGAGGAAGCCGGCCACGTTATCCGCGCCGCCCGGGAGCGCCCCGCCTGCGTTGAGCACGAACAGCAGATTGCGATGCAGCGTGAGACTGATCGGCCGTTGACCCTGCGAGCTGACCTTGTCGGTCAGGAGCACCCCGTTGGGCAATACGAGGAAGACGGAGATTTCGTGGCTGCCGGCGTTGCACGCAAAGAGCCACTTGCCATCGCTGCTTAAGAGCACACTGCCCTGATTGCCCAGGCCATCCCCGGAGCCTTTGCCGCGGGTTGAATACCGTTTCGGCCCGGTTAATGAGCCATCCACCCGGCGTCCGAACGCCCAAACCTTGTTACCACCGGCGGAGTTGTCCATGGTGTAAACACCACCCACGATGGCGTGGCCGGAGGCTTTGTCATTTGGCCGCTCGAACGGGTTGCGATTCGCGTGGGCGCTGAGAGTGGAAGCCATCGCCAACGCGATGGCACAGGTCGGGATCTTTCGTTTCATGTTTTTCATTCTGTCGATTGACTGCGGTTTTCGATTTCGTTTGTCTGGTTACGCCGTGAATGAGAAACCACGGCCCGACAATTCGTCGTGCGCCACGGGAAATCCTTACAGAATTTTTCGGCCGCCTTTGCGCCCCTGAACCGGCGGGCCAATTCGCTTTTGCGAAGGGACGGCGGGATGCGGACGAATCCAACACAACCGAGGTTCAGGAAATCCCGGCCGCGGAAGCAGGTTGACTGCAGGGGGGCAGAATAAGCCAGCCGGCGAACGTGTCGCCGGCTGTCAGTGCATCGTCGAGTGCGAGGACCAAGGCTGGTTGCCCAGCCAAGGCACGGGGCTACTCCCAAATCATGTCTGCCACCGTCCGGTTCGCTGGGATGAACGGCAGCACGTGCTCGGTGTACGGCACGATGACGTCGAGCACGTAGGGTTCATCGGCGTCGAGCATGCGTTGCATGGCGGCGCGGAGGTCCTTCTGGAACATGACGCGCTCGCACTTCACGTTGAAGCTCGCGCACATGGCCACGTAGTCCGGGTAAATCAGTTTCCGGTGCTCCGGATCGCCGAGGTAAGTGTGGCCGCGGTTGCCGCCGTAGAACTTGTCTTCCCACTGCATCACCATGCCAAGGTGCTGGTTGTTCAGGATGATCGCCTTGGCGTTGATCTTTTCGATGTGCGCCGTGGCCAGCTCCTGCGTGTTCATCAGGAACGAACCGTCACCGTCAATGTCCACCACCTGCTTATCCGGACGCGCGACCTTGATGCCCAGGGCCGCCGGCCAGCCGAAGCCCATGGCGCCCAGGCCGCCGCTAGTGATGAACTGACGCGGTTCCTTGTATTTGTAGTGCTGCCCCGCCCACATCTGATGCTGGCCCACGCCGGTGGTGATAATGGCGTCGCCCTTCGTCAACTTGTAGAGGGTCTCCACCACCATCTGCTGCATGATCACTTCGCTTTCCATGCCTTGGAGGTGATCGCGCATGTGCTGCGATTTCATCACTTCCTCGGTCACTTGGTAGCCGAACGGCGCCCGCGCCTTCCACTCCCCGATCTGCGCGTGCCAGGCGTCGAACTTCTTCTGGATCGCCCGCTCGCGGAGCATGGCGTTGAGACGGCTGAGCGCATAGCGAATGTCGCTATGCACCGGCAACTGCACGCGGCGGTTCTTGTTGTGCTCGGAGGTATCAATGTCCACGTGGACGATCGTCCCGTGCTCGCAGAACTTGTCCGCCTTGCCGGTCACCCGGTCGTCAAAGCGCACACCAAACGCCAGCAACAGGTCCGCGCCATCCTTCACCTTCACTTCCGGGTCGGTAAAGGTCTTGCGATGCTCGAACTCGCCGTTCACGGCCCAGTTGGCGAAGGCCGCCCCATGCATGCCCAGCCAGCGGAGCGACAACGGGTCTTCCTCCGGAAACGCGCCGATCCCCATGAGCGTGGTGGCGACCGGGATGCCGGTGTGCTTCACAAACTCGCGCAACTCGGTGGACGCGTTGGCTGTGATGATGCCGCCGCCGCAGTAGAGCACCGGCCGCTCGGATTTCTCGATCAACCCGATGATCTCGTTCAACTCCAGGTCGCTGGCGTGCGGTTCGGGATTGTAACCGCGAATCTTCACTTCGGCGGGGAACACCGGCTGGGTCTTCGCCTGCTGCACGTTCTTGGGCAGATCAATCACCACTGGGCCGGGCCGACCGGTCTGCGCGAGGTAGAACGCCTCCTTCACGATGCGCGCGATGTCGTTCACGTCGGTGACCAGATAGCTGTGCTTTACGATCGGCAGCGTTACGCCGAACATGTCAGTTTCCTGAAACGCGCTCTTGCCGATCATGTTGGTTGTCACCTGGCCGGTGATGGCGATGAGCGGGACGGAATCCATGAAGGCGTCGGCGATGCCGGAGACGAGATTGGTCGCGCCCGGCCCGCTGGTGGTCATGCAGACGCCCGCCTTGCCGGTGGCGCGCGCGTAGCCGCCCGCCGAGAACGACCCGCCCTGTTCATGCCGCGGCAGAATCGTGCGAATCTTCTTGGAGCGAGTCAGCGCCTGATGGACTTCCATGCTTGCGCCGCCGGGATAAGCGAAAATCGTGTCCACGCCTTCGCGTTCCAGCGCGGCGACGAGGATGTCACTGCCAGACATGGTGGGGCCGAGTTCCGCGCGCTTCGCGGCGGCGGGTTTCTTCTTTTCGATGGTCTTGCTCATACTACGTGACGGATCAAGCTCAAGATGAAGATTACGATGAAGAGCCAAAGACGGCGGACGCCGCGCTCGGGCTCTTGCTCTTGTTCTTAATCTTGCTCTTAATCACTGCCTTTCTCTGGTTTTGGCCGGCGTCCGTGGGCCAAATAAAAAACCCACGACCGTTTCCAGCCGTGGGTTTTTGTCGAAATCGTCTTCAGCTTCGACAAGCGCCAACGGCGTCGCCGCTAACGACGACCGCCAGTGCCAGTACTTGCCGAATGCTGTCTAACATCGCGGGGAAAATATCGGCAGGATGCAGCCGGGTCAAGAGCGCTTTTTCTGCGAAAAATTAACTTCACGAATCGCCCGCTCGTTGAATCGCCTGGCGGTCGCCCCCTTAAAACGCCTTGAACGCCGCCCATCCGGCTCAATCTCTCAGCGAACCTTGCACCCGCCCACCGGCCAATTCCAGCGCTTCCGGAATGTCGAGCACCCGCAGCACGTTCAGGTAGTCCGGTCCGCCGCGATGCGACTTGGGCAAGTGCGAGAGGTCCATCTGCGCGACGGTCGGCTCGAAAAGCCCGGCATAAAGCGCGTTCACTCCCATTGAACCGTTCGCTCGCATCGCCAACGGCATGGTTTTGAACTCGGGCAGCGCCCGTAATGCGCCTACAGCACGGCGAATATCCCAGACGCGCATCCCGTCAAGCGTCTGCCCCAGCAGCATGAAGCGGCGGCGGATCTGCGTTTGCTTTTTCTCATCGCCAGCCCAGGCGCTCAAGCCCACACCACGCGGGGCGAACCAGACTCGCACCGGGCCGCCGGCCCCCAACCCGCGCTTCCATTCCCCAAACCCGGCAGAGTTTGTATCTGAAGCCCCGGCGGTGCTCGCGAGTTCCTCCGACAGCGCGTTCGCGAAACCCGCCCGGGCTATCGCCAGCCACTTCAGCCAGCCCTTGCCATCCAACACTTCGAGTTTGATGGCCTCGGGGGGCCTTGCCGTTTTCTCAAGGACGTAAAGCCGTAACCTCACATCGTGTTGGCTCGTGAAATCCCAAGCGCTAAAGCATGCACCCTCGTGCTCACTGGAGAACGCCCGGCGCGCATCGAGCGGCGGGTCTTTCGAAGGCCAACCGGCAAAAACCTTCTGCCTCAGCGTTACGAGCAGTTCCTCCGGTTGCCGGCCCGTCGCTTTGGATAGTGGCGGATCGTCCAGTGGTACGAAGGTTTCCTGAATTCTGGTATTGAGCTGGTCGGCGGGCAGCGTCTCGAACACGCTTAGCTGCTCGGGGGCAAAAAAGGGTCTTGCAGCCATCTCAACCGACACTTCTTCGCCCTTCAACCAGCGGTTGAACCAGCGGAACACCGGCAACTGCAAGTCCTGTGTGTCCTGGTGCGGGCCTTCCGTGATAAGCAGACCCAGCTTGTTCGCTTCGCCGTAAAGTTGGTAGATGCGCCGCACCTTCTCGTGCAGCCGCACCACGCCGTCCAGCGGGAAGATGCGGTCCTTGTCGGAGTTGCCGAGCAACAGGGGGCGTGGGGCGATCAGCGCGGCCACCTGCGGGAAATCCCAGCGATACGTGTTCACGAAGAACATGCAGTCGCAGTGCCCTTCCGCACAGCCGTCCACGACCTGGTTCTGCAAGTCCGTAATGCCGGCGATGGGCGCGGCGACCTTCACGCGTTCATCCAGCGCCGCCACCGTCCAACTATACGATCCGCCGCCGGATCGCCCGGTCATGCCGATGCGCGCTGCGTCCACCTCCGGTCGCGAGCACAGGTAATCCAGCGCCCGGATGCCGAACCACGCTTCCACGCCCGCCGGTGTGTAGCCGCGCGCGTTCCACCACCACATACCCTCCCGGTAGGTGCCGTGGTGTAGCCCTTCAATTTCGCCAAGCTGAAGCGTGTCAATCACGAGGCAGACATAGCCATTCCGTGCAAACCACGCGCCGTGGTGTTGGTAACCGGTCTTATTCCCGCAACTGACGCCGTTCGTGACCACTCGGCTGTGGCCGCAGACGTAGAGGATGGCCGGCGCGGGTTTCTCGAGCTTCTTCGGCAGCCACAGGTTGGCCGTAACGTAAAGGTGGGGCGAGGCCTGGAAATGCAGTTTTTCCACCGTGAATTCCTCGTGTTCGAGTTTGCCGGTGACAACGGGCTTCAAGTCCGTACGCTCCGGCATCGGCCACAACCCGAGCATCTCCTGCAACTGCCGCCGATACGCCTCGCGTCCGGCTTGCCAATCCGCGAGCGATTGGACGTCCGCCAGGCACCGCGCCGAGATCAACCCGGTTTCGTGACGCAAGTAATCGTCGAGCCCGCGTTCGCTGTGCGTGGACGGTGCTTCGGATTTTTCAGGGCTGCGGTTGGCGGCGGTGAGAATCATGGTAAACAGGCAGAGGCTGAGGAACACGGCGGTTCGCTTCATGGCGAGGAGCATGTTTGCGCCGACGCCGGCCCGCAAGCGTTTTGGTTGTCTGGGCGGTTCATCCTCTTCCCGAAACCACTGCGGTGACGATGTGCAACCCATCCCCGAATGCTTATCCGAGCAATAAGAGTGAGGCATATGCGCTCAAAAATCC
>CAYJNU010000136.1:0-17320 GCA_964371005.1 uncultured Verrucomicrobiota bacterium
GAGTACGCCCTTGAATGTCGGTGTCGTCGGCTGCGGGTATTGGGGTCCGAACCTCATCCGCAACTTCCGCCAGCTCCCGGACTGCCACCTCAAACTGATTTGTGACACCAGCCGCGCCCGGCTGGCGCACATGCACAAGAACTATCCCGAGGTGGAAGGGACGGACAGCTTTGAAACCCTGCTCAAGACGGACGGTTTGGACGCTGTTGCCATCGCCACGCCGGTTCGGTTTCACTACCAAATGGCCAAGGCCAGCCTGCTGGCCGGGAAGCACACCTTCATCGAGAAGCCCATGGCCAGTTCCATCGCCGAGTGCGAGGAACTCATTGATCTGGCCGATCAACGTGGGCTGATCCTCATGGTCGGGCATACCTTCCTGTTCTCGCCGGCGGTGCGAAAGATCAAGGAGATCATTGACCGCGGGGACATTGGCGAGCTGCATTATATTGCCGCGCGCCGGTTGAACTTGGGGCTGTTCCAGAAAGACATCAACGTCGCCTGGGATTTGGCCCCGCACGATCTCTCCATTATCATCCACGTGATGCGCGGCATGCCCAAGACCGTCGCCTGCTGGGGCGATGCCCACATCACGCCAGGCATCGAGGACGTCTCGAACATGTACCTCTCGTTCGAGAACAACCGCGCCGCCATGGTCCATAGCAGTTGGCTCGATCCCAAGAAAGTCCGGGAAATGACGTTCGTGGGCTCGCGACGGATGATCGTTTATGACGACACCGCCCCGCACGAGAAGATCAAGATTTACGACGCCCGCGTGGAAGTGCCGCCGCACTACGATACCTTCGCCGAGTTTCAGTACTCCTACCACTACGGCGATATGTATGTGCCGTATGTGAAGCAGGAAGAGCCGCTGCGCCTGGAGTGCCAGCACTTCCTGGACAGCATCCGGTCGGGCAAACCGCCCATGACCTCCGGACGCGAGGGCCTCAAGGTGGTGCAAGTCCTCGAGCTTTCCTCCCGTTCCCTCAAACAGGGCGGGCAGCCGCAAACCGTGACATCCTCCCGAACCGCTGGGAACACGGCGGCAATGCCGATTCTCGCCGCCGCCGTGGCACGGCAACTGCAAGTCCCTCACACTGGCGCATGAGGCCATCCTTCCGGCCCCGGGACGAAGTCTGCCCAGGGACGGAAGACGTAACCGCATGGGCCACCAGGCTCGGGACGGGAAGCTTTTTGCAACGCCGCAATTGTCGTTGAACGCGGTTATTCAACTGCTTCCTTCATTCCAGCCTCACCGGACACCTATGAGAATACCGTTTCTAGATCTGAAGGCGCACCATGAGCCCCTACGGGCCGAGATTGAAGCCGCGATCAACCGCGTCATTGACGCTAATGCTTTCGCTGGCGGGCCGTTCGTCGCAGAATTCGAGGCGGCGTTTGCGGCGTATTGCGGCGCCAAATACGCTGTGGGCGTGGGCAACGGCACAGATGCACTCTGGCTGAGTCTCCTGGCCCTCGGGGTCGGCCCAGGCGATGAGGTCATTACCGTTTCCTCTACCTTCATGGCCACCGCCGAAGCTGTATCTTTTTGTGGCGCCAGGCCCGTCTTCGTGGACATTGATGACCAGACCTACACCATGGATCCCGGTCTAGTCGAGCAAGCCATCACCCCCCGCACCCGCGCCATCATCCCCGTCCATCTCTTCGGCCAGGTCAGTGACATGGACGCCATCCTCGCGGTCGCTGCCCGTCACGGCATCCCGGTTGTGGAAGATGCCTGTCAGGCCCACGGCGCCGAATACAAAGGCCGCAAGGCCGGCACACTCGGCGTCACCGGCTGCTTCAGCTTCTATCCCGGCAAGAACCTCGGCGCGTTTGGTGAAGCCGGTGGTATCATCACCAACGACGAAGCATTGAAGAACAAACTCTGCGTCCTCCGCGACCACGGCCAGGCCCGCAAGTACTTTCACTCCGTCATCGGCTGGAACGCCCGGATGGATGGCATTCAGGGCGCCGTGTTGACCGTCAAGCTCAAGGGCCTCCAGGCCGCAAACGAAGCCCGCCGCCGCCATGCCCATCACTACACTCAGTTGCTCTCAACTCTCAACCCGCAACTCTCGACTCTCAACTCCACCCCTTCGGCCTCTGGGAGCGTGTGTGAAAACTCTCCTGCAGCCGCCGGGTGGGGGCACCTGCCCTACAAATCGGCCTGCGAAACTCACCCCTGTAGGCCCGGTGCCCTCACCCGGGCGGGTTTTCAAACGGGTTCTGACGACTCCGCCTCCCCATCTCCAACCCCGCCTCCGTCAGGAATCCTCACACCGTTTGAATCCCCTGCCGGCACACATGTCTATCATGTGTATGCCGTGCGCGTGCGCGACCGCGATGCCATCCTCAAGGCGCTGGGCGACCGGGGAATTGGGTGCGGAATTCACTACCCGGTGCCGGTCCATCTTCAGGAGGCCTATCGCTCGCTCGGTTACGGGCTTGGCAGCTTTCCCGTCGCGGAGAAATGTGCCAACGAATTCCTCTCGCTCCCCATGTACCCCGAACTTCGGCCGGAACAGGTGGAGACTGTCGCAGTTGAACTCAAAGCTTGCATTCAAGCCCGGCTGGATAAACCTCATGCTTGTGTTGCCTGAAGAACGACCGGGAACCTTCCCGGAACATGGCACGCCAGAGCCCGCCGATGCCGTGTCGCCCGTGACCGAGCTCAACCCGCTCGACGTCACCGGGTGGGACGAACTTGTCTCTGATTTCTCGGACGCCACTCCTTTTCACACGACCGGATGGCTCCGCGTCCTGCGTGAAACCTACGGCCACACTCCGTTCTATCTCTGCCAGTCTTCCGGCAAGCACCTCACCGCCTGCCTCCCTTTGAGCGAGGTACGCAGCCCCTTCACCGGCAAACGAGGCGTCTCCCTGCCGTTTACCGATCACTGTCCCGCCCTGATGACCGCTACCGATGTCGGCCCGGCACTGTGGAACGCCGCCCTTGCCGTCGGGCACCGGCGTGGTTGGAAATACGTGGAATGCCGTTCATCTGGTATCGCCCCCGCAGGCAGCACCGCATCCCTGGAGTTCTACACCCACTCCCTCGACCTTCGCCCCGGTCCGCAGGCCCTGCTGGCGCAATTGGATTCCTCCGTCCGGCGCGCCCTGCGCAAGGCGGAATCGTCCGGCCTCAAGATTGAACTATCCAGCGAATCGTCAGCCGTCACCGAGTATTACCAGCTTCATTGCCTGACCCGTCGGCGGCACGGCCTCCCGCCGCAACCGTGGTCCTTCTTTCAGAACCTGAGCCGCCACCTCATTGCCGGCGGGCAGGGAATGATCGTCACCGCGCGATACGATGGACGCCCCGTCGCCTCGGCTGTGTTTCTGCACTTTGGCGAGCACGCCCTTTACAAGTTTGGCGCTTTGGACTTCTCTGCGCAGCAGTGGCGTCCGAACAATCTGGTGTTATGGGAAGCCATCCGCTATTATGCTTCCCGTGAGTTCAGGACATTCGACTTCGGTCGCACCTCGCTTGCGAACGATGGGCTACGGCGCTTCAAGCGCAGTTTCGGCGCGTCGGAGCACAGGCTCGCGTACTTCCGCTGCCGTCTGCCGGCCGGTCATTTCGTCGCCAGCCAGGACCGTGCGGACACCGCCCTCAACGCCTTCTTCCGACGGCTGCCCCTGCCTGCCCTCCGGCTTGCGGGCCGCATGTTGTATCCCCATCTTTCGTAGCTTGATGTGAATTGATGACAACCAGCTTTCAGCCTTTGAAGACCGCTCTCAGCTTTCGGATTTCAGCTTCTGAAGGCAGTTTTCTGTTTTCTACTTTCCAGATTTCTGCTTTTGAAGGCGTTATCCCCACCTTGCGTAAGGCTGAGAAGCCCCACCTCTCACCGCATCTGTGTCCATCCGCGTCCATCTGCGGTTGCCGTAGTCTGACCGCTTTCTGGTTTCAGCTTTCAGCTTTCGCAGTTTCTGCTTTTGAGAGGCTGTCCTCTGGCTTTCTGCTTTCTGCTTTCGCCATTTCTGCTTTTGAGTCATGAATCCTCCCTCCCCCCAACCCCGCCCCGCCGAAGCTCACACGCCTGGTCTGAGTCTCGGCGATCTGCAATACATCTTCTTCCGCCACAAATGGCTCATCCTCGCCGTCTTTCTGCTCGGCCTCGGCGGCGCCGTCGGCATCTGGTTCCTCAAACCGCCCATGTATCAGTCCGAGGCCCAGTTACTCATCCGCTACGTCATGGATGACCGTTCCACTGCTGCCACGTCCCCGAATACGCAGATCATGTCCCCTGACTCGGGACGTGGCGAGAACATCATGAACTCCGAAAGGCTGGTTATCTCCAGCTACGACCTTGCTGCGCAGGTGGCTGAGGCCATCGGACCTGAGAAGATTCTGGCTATGCTGGGAGGTGGCAATGAAAAAGTCCGGGCTGCCGCGGTGATCCAGAAGAACCTCATTGTGGACGTCCCCAACCGTAGCAACATTCTGCTGGTGCGTTTTCGCCATCCGGATCCCGCCATTGCCCAAGCCATTGTGGGTCAGTTAATCGAGATGTACCTTAAGCGCCATGTCCAGTTGCGACAGGACACCGGCGCCTTGGATGAGTTCTTCTCCAAGCAGGCAGACGACCTTCGCGCACGCCTGTCCAAGACGGAGGAGGACCTCAAGAAACTCAAGGCCGATGCCCAGGTCATTTCCTTGGAGGATTCCAAGCACGCTCACGTCGTTCAAGAGGCACGCATTAAAGACGACCTCTTTGCCGCCGAGGCCGAACTGGCCGAACGCCAGGCCGCCTTGGGCCAGTTTGTCAAGACCGCCCCGGCTCCGACCGACACCAATGCGCCCGTCCCTGTCATCGCACCCGAAAAGGCCGAGCAATACCGGATGACCGTCGCCGAGTGTGAAGCCTTTCGCCGCCGCGAGCAGGAATTGCTTATGCGCTTTGCCGCAGAGCACCCTTTCGTGCTTCGAATCCGGGAGCAGTTGCAGGATGCGGAAGCGCGCAAACGCCAACTGGAAGAGGAAACTCCCGCCCTGCTGACCATCGTCACTCCTGCCACCTCATCCCTTCCATCATCCGCGAGCACCTTCGACCCCGCGGCCGAGACCGCGCGCGTCCTGTCCATCCAGGCCAAGATCAAGGTCCTCACCAACCAGCTTGAACGCGTCCGTGCCGAGGCCAGCAAGGTTTCCGATAGCGAGTCTTCCATCGTGGCCCTGACCCGCAAACGCGAAATGGAGGACACCAGCTATCGGGATTACACCGCCAAGCTCCAGCAGGCTCGCCTCGAGGAATCCCTCGGGGCCGGCAAAGTCAACAACATCAAGACCGTTCAAGCCCCCTCGCCACCCGCGCGCGACCTCAAGGAAATCCAGAAACCCATGTTGGCGGCGCTGGCTTTCGCTCTTTGCGGTGGCCTCGCCCTGGCCTGCCTTCTCGAGAAAGTGCTCAGTCAATCCATCAAGCGTGTCGCCGATCTTGAACGCACCCTGCGCGTCCCCATGTTGATGGCCATCCCCGACATGAGTCGGCGGAAACGCTTCCATCGCTCCTCCCGCAATGGCCATGGTCCACCCCCTCCGAGCACCACGGTCCAAGCCGACGCCCCACCAGTCGAGGCTCATAGCAGCGGACGTGAGCCCGCTCCATCTTCCCGTGACAACCCGGCAACCTCGGTCGCCGTCACCACCTCCGGCACCCGCCAGGTTCAACCTTGGGACGCCGACCACGAACTCCGCGCTCATTACGAAGCCTTGCGCGATCGTCTGATCACCTACTTCGAGGTCCGCAACATGACCCATAAACCCAAACTGGTAGCTCTGACGAGTTGCCACAAGGGCGCCGGCGTCACCACCATGGCCGCCGGCCTCGCCGCCGCCCTCTCTGAAACCGGCGATGGCAACGTTCTTCTCGTGGACATGAACCTCGAGCAGGGCGCCGCCCACCCCTTCCACCGCGGCAAACCCGCCATCGGCCTATCCGAAGCCTTTGAGGGCCACAAACCCGAGACGGGCATGGTCAACGAAAACCTCTACCTCGTTTCCGCCAAGGAAACGAACGACCAAAAACTGCCGCGTGTTCTGCTGCGGCGCTTCGCGAACCTGGTTCCCAAGATGAAAGCGAGCGACTACGACTACATCATCTTCGATATGCCGCCCGTCTCCCAGACCAGCATCACGCCGCGCCTCTCTAGTTTCATGGACATCGTCATGATGGTGGTCGAATCCGAGAAAACCGGTCAGGAACTGGCCAAACGCGCAAACGCGTTGCTCCAGGAATCGAAGGCGAACGTCACCGCCGTCCTGAACAAGAAACGCGACTATGTCCCCGAACGCCTCCGCCAGGAACTATAGTGCAACGTGTGGAGATCTCGACTCCCTTCTCCGCGTCCGATGGGGAGATTCCCCTCGCCCATCAGATGGGAGAGGGTGGCCAGAGGACGGGTGAGGGTTCTTTGCGCTCTTTGTGCTCTTTTGCGGCTTGAAAGCGTGCTTGCGCTACCGTGCCCAGATTGTCAGTGTCAGTCCAACCTGCAAGCTTGGTGATGCGCCGGCCCTAGGCAGGAAAACTGCTGCTCTGGAAAAGCGCAATCGACTGTGATTCAGCCTGAAAGGCTGAAGGTGTCCCAGCCCAGGACAAACGTAGTACCGCCTTGGGAAGTTCGGGAAACCGGCCGCCCACTGCCCAGCGCGCTGTCGGGGCGCGGTTGGCTGGGATTGCCACGGCAAACCGACTTGTCAGAATAGTCCGACCCGGTCGGAGCTTGGATGACCCGCAACCGCTTGGCGGTGCGGTCCGCAAGCAGATTATGAACAACTTGTCGTACCCACGGTCAATCGCACCCGCTGCGAATTGACGGGGACGGAGTCCGCCCAGGTATTCAAAAGGCAGCAACTCAATCGCCGTTGGCGACGGAAGGGGGAGAACAGACGTCAGGTCATGTTCATTAAGTCAGCAAAAGACCTTGTGGTCTATCAGAAGGCCTACGCGCTGGCGATGGAGCTTTTCCGGACCAGCAGGCGGTTTCCTGCGGAGGAGAAGTATTCGCTCACCGATCAGGTGCGCCGTTCGTCACGGTCAGTATGTACGAACCTGCGCGAGGCATGGGCAAAGCGCAGATACGAGGCACACTTTGTCAGTAAGCTAACGGATGCCGACGGAGAGAATGGAGAAACCGATACTTGGCTGGATTTCGCGGCCGATTGTGATTACCTCACGCCGGAAGAACGGAGCACGTTGGCGGCGAATTGCCGTGAAGTCGGTGCCATGCTGGGTGACATGATCAAGAATCCCGAAAGCTTCCTCATCAAGCACCGCTGACCTCTGACCCCTGACCTCCGCCCTCTGATCACTGGAGGAGATGCTCTTTTTTTTGAATCCGCGTCTGCCATCCGACCTCTGACCTTTGACCTCTGATCTTCTGCCTGTGCTTCGCAACCGCCTCTACTACGCCCTCAAGCCCTTCGTGCCGTGGTCCATTCGCATCGGCATCCGACGCTGTTTTGTGGCGCGCAAGCGGTGCCAGGTGTCCGATGTCTGGCCCATCCTGCCCGGCTCAGAACGTCCCCCTGAAGGTTGGTTGGGCTGGCCGGACGGAAAAAGGTTCGCGTTCGTGCTCACCCACGACGTGGAAGGCCCGGACGGGCTGGCGAAAGTGAAGCCTCTGGCTGAGCTCGAAATGGGCCTCGGTTTTCGATCCAGCTTCAACTTCATTCCAGAGGGCCCTTACATCGTGCCCGCGGCCCTTCGCACTTGGCTCGTTGAAAACGGTTTCGAAGTCGGCGTTCACGATCTACGCCACAACGGAAAACTGTATTCCTCGCGTCGGTCCTTCTCGCAGTGCGCCTCCCGCATCAACACCTACCTGCGCGATTGGAATGCCGTCGGCTTCCGCTCCGGCTTCATGTTGCGGGAGTTGGACTGGTTGCACGACCTGGAGATCGCCTACGACGCCTCCACCTTTGACACCGACCCCTTTGAGCCTCAACCTGACCATGCCGGCACCATCTTCCCTTTCTGGGTGTCGCATGACGTGCGAGAAGATCAAAGACCGCAGTTGGAAGATAGAAGTCCGAACACTGGAGATTGTGTGCAAAGCGGCGCAGCCGCACTCCCAACTCCGATCTCCGATCTCCGATCTCCTACCCCAACCGCTCCGCGGTTGGGGTACGTCGAGCTCCCCTACACCCTCCCGCAAGACTCCACCCTGTTCCTCCTTCTCCGGGAAAAGTCGCCAGAGATTTGGATCCGCAAACTGGATTGGATCGCCAGACACGGCGGCATGGCCCTGCTGGACACGCACCCGGATTATATAGCCTTTGGCGAGGACAAGGTAGGATGCGCAACCTATGACCTTGAGACCTACCGGTCCTTTCTTGAGTATGCTCGCACGCGCCACGCCGGCACTTTCTGGCACGCGTTGCCACGCGCCGTGGCGAAGCACGTCCACAGCACAACTCGGCCCGTGACGTTGCCGAACACGCCAAAACCAACGCTGCATCTGCGATCAAGCGATCAGAAGCCGAAGATTTGGATTGATCTCGATAACACTCCCCACGTGCCGTTCTTTGAGCCGATAATCGAGGAATTGCGTAAGCGTGGATATCCGGTGCTTGTCACCGCACGGGATGCCTTTCAGGTCTGTGATTTGGCGGACAAGAAGGCGGTCCAGTATGTTAAGGTTGGTCGGCATTACGGGAAGAACCCCCTGGCAAAGCTTTCAGGACTGGCTTACCGGGCGCTCCAACTAGCCCCCATCGTGTTTAAGGAGAGGCCGGCCATTGGAGTCTCGCACGGTGCGCGGTCTCAGTTGATTCTGGCAACTTGGCTGCGGCTCCCCACCCTTCTCCTCGAGGACTACGAGTACTGTCAATTCCCACCCATGATGCGCCCCACGTGTCTGATGACTCCATCGGTGATTCCAGACGCGTTGTTGTTGCGGAAGAACCGCAGACTCTATAAATACCCTGGCATCAAAGAAGACGTGTATGCTTGGAAACTCCAGCCGGGCGACGGCTTTCTGCGAAACCTGGGCATTGAGCCGGGTTGCCTCGTAGCCACGGTGCGCCCCCCGGCGACCGAAGCGCACTACCATAACCCCGAGAGTGAGTTGCTGTTTGCGGCTTTCATGGACCGCGCTTGTGCCACCCCCGAAACCCGCATCATCCTGTTGCCCCGTAACCGGAAGCAAGCTGATTGGATTCGCGAAAAATGGCCGACCTGGTTCCGTGATGGCAACACCATCATTCCCAAGACAGCCCTGGACGGCATGGAATTGATATGGAACTCGGACCTTGTCGTTAGCGGCGGCGGCACCATGAATCGGGAGGCCGCCGCCTTGGGCATCCCGGTTTACAGTATCTTTCGCGGCACCATCGGCGCCGTGGACCGCCACCTTGAATCCGAAGGCCGATTGGTCCTGGTGACCTCCCTTGCCGACGTGAACACCAAGATCAAGCTTGAAAGACGTGTGCGCAAACCGCTGTCCGAAGTCACCTCCAGGCGCACGCTTGATCACATCGTGAACACCATCGAAGAGCTGGCTCTGGCAAAAAGGCGCTGAAGGTTGAACCGGGCTGCTAAGAAACGATATGAAAACTCGCTTTGCCTGCGTCACCAAGCTGTCCGGAGTGCGGCCGTCCCCGGCCGCAGCAACGCAGGAAGTGCAATTGGGTTCTGCCTATGCCGCCTAACACAGTTAGGAAACCCGCAAACACGATTCCCTGAAACTTGTCGATTCCCTCTGCGCCTCAAAGTAACATACCCGCCGGTGGACAGTTCCCACTCGTCCTGCCAGTCGGTCAAACGCAGCAATTTCTGTTTTCAGTTTTTTGCTTTGACAAGTCTCCCAACTCCCAGATCCTGGCGCCGGCTCATTTCCGCTTTGCCCCGTGCGCATCCCGCCTGGCGGCATTATTTCAGCTTTCTGTTTTCAGCTTTCCGCTTTTCCCCTTGTCAGCATTTCAGCGTTTCAGTTTTCAATTTTTGGAAGGCCCTCTGCCCTCCGTCCTTCCAGCGCCATCGGCGGTTGACTTGCTGCCATCTGTCATCCGCCATCTGCCATCTCCGATCTCCAATCTCCTGCGCTGAAGCCGCTTGCTTTCGCCATTTCTGCTTTTGAGTTGCCCATCTCTGCTCTCTGCTCTCTGCTCTCTGCTCTCTGCTTTCGGAATCTCTGTCCTTGAAAATGCTTCCCTTGAAACTTCTCATCATCGCCGGGGCGCGACCCAATTTCATGAAGGTCGCCCCCATCATCCGCGCTATCCAACGCCACAATGCTGCCCTTGGCGCTGCCCCCCGACCACCCTCTCCGCCTCGACCGGGGAGAGGGCAGGGTGAGGTGTCGATTCTTCCTTCTGCCGACTCCGGCTCTCAGCTTTCGGCTCTCGAAGGTTCAGCTTCTGATGCTCCTGCGTTCTCTGGCAACTCCGCTTCGACCTCCGACCTCCGCCCTCTGACCTCTGGCCTTGGTCGTCCTATCTCCTACAAACTGGTCCACACCGGCCAGCACTACGACGAGAAGATGTCCGAAGTGTTCTTTCGCGAATTGGGGATTCCTGCTCCCGACATCAACCTCGAGGTCGGCTCCGGTTCGCACGCGGTTCAGACCGCCAACATCATGACCCGCTTCGAGCCTGTGTTGTTGAGCGCCTTCAAAGATGACGATGGTTGTTCGGCGCCGCCATCTTCCATCTCCGATCTTCCATCTTCTCGCGCCAGCGCCCCTCCGCCCTCTGACCTCTGTCCGTCCCCTTCGGCGTCATCTTCAATCTCCAATCTACCATCTCCTACGCCTTCAGCGTCCGCCCTCCGTCCTCCGACTCCTGGCTCCGGCCCATCTCCTAACTCCCATCTTCTATCTTCTGCGCCGTCGGCGCTCCCCGACTGGCTCATCGTCGTCGGCGACGTCAATTCCACCATGGCCTGCACCTTGGTGGCCTCCAAGCTCGGCGTGAAAGTCGCTCACGTCGAAGCCGGTCTGCGCAGCTTCGACCGCACCATGCCCGAGGAAGTGAATCGTCTGGTCACCGACGCACTCGCCGACCTCCTGCTGACCCCCTCCGAGGACGCGAGCGAGAATCTGCGACGAGAAGGCGTGCCGGATCACAAGGTCAGACTCGTCGGAAACGTCATGATAGACGCTCTGGTGGCTAACCTGCCTCAAGCTCGGCAGAGCTGCATCTTGCGGACCGCTGGCGTAACCGCTGGCCGGTTCGTTTATGTCACCCTCCACCGCCCATCGAACGTGGATCATCCAGGGTCTTTGACGACGATTATGGGCGAGTTGAAACGCATTGCCAGCGAATGGCCGGTGGTTTTCCCGATGCATCCGCGCACCCGCAAAATGTGTGGTCAGTTTGGGGTTTCGCTCGCGGACAACCCGGGTTTGCGGATTGTGGAGCCGATTGGCTATCACGATTCCCTCTGCCTGGCGGAATCCGCACGGTTCATTCTGACGGATTCGGGGGGGCTACAGGAGGAATCGACCTTTTTTGGCACCCCCTGTCTTACACTCCGCCCGAATACTGAACGTCCCGTGACGATAACCATGGGGTCGAACCAACTAACCGCGTTGCCTCGCCTTCGCTCGGATATTGATCGCGTGTTGGGCGGCCAAGATCGAGTCGGACGTGTCCCTCCGCTCTGGGAGGGGCGTGCGGCGGATCGGACTGTGGAGAGTGTGATCGGTGCGTCTGGCGCAGACTGATTCGCTTGCTCTGCTGTCGCAAGTGCCAATCGTGCAACTTCGTAGATGCTACGGATACTCGGCAGGGGGATAGCAAGGAGTGTCGATCCAGCAGATCACCATAGCCGCAGTGAGTGGCGTTCTCAATCTGGTCTTTGTGCGTCTTCTTCCAGATGGAGGCGGGCGTCGTCGTCCGGAGCACCTTTTGCGACCCTTTGCGGCGCGAACAGAATTCATAGTTGACCGGGGAGAAGAGTAGGCAGGGAGGGCCGTTTTTCGAAGGAAATGGCGAGCTGTTCGTCGGGCGGCGGGGGGGGAGGGGAAGATTCGACTGTCTTCATGCGGTTGCCTTACGGTGAGCTGAAATCCGCCGAGACGCAGAAGCCCGGGCGCAACTGAAGCAGAGATCATGGCCTTTGAGCATGAATGGGGAAGTCTGTGGGTTGGCCATATGTTGTAGTTGCTGACCTGCGAACGCTTAGGACTCGGATTTATGGATGAGGCAAGTGAGATCTCGCTGCGGTTTGGTGGTGATCACGAGGGATCTGAATTGTCTCTCATCGGCATCCTCTTTCTCGCAGCTATGCTCATCTTCCTGTTCCGGTGCTCGCACAGGAATTTTCTGGTGGCGTTTTTGGTGCTGTCTTTCTTCTCTTCCTTGGGTCAAAGGATCGCAGTTGCGGGTATCAATATCCACGTGTTCCGACTCGTCATTCTTTTTGCCTGGCTCAGTCTCGCCCTTCGCTCTCGGTTGAGAAGGCTCACCTTCACGTCACAGGACAAGTTATTCATCTGCTGGGTTTGCGCCAATGCTGTGTCTTTTGTCCTCTTATACACCAACTCCCAAGCAGTTATGAACCGGATCGGGTTCGCATTCACGGCGCTTGGTTCCTATTTTCTTTTTCGCCAACTTGTCAGCGATTGGGATAAGATGGAGAATGTATTCCGCAGTCTCACGCTGCTCATCGTGATCGTTGGTGTCTTCATGATGATTGAGTTCCTGTCCGGCAAGAATGTGCTTCACGTTCTCGGGGGGGTGCCCGAAGAGGTTACGGTCAGGGATGGCCGACTCCGTTGCCAGGGACCATTTGCCCACCCCATTCTCGCTGGGACTCTTGGTGCGACTTTGCTCCCGTTCGCTTTCGCAGCGTACCAGCAGAAGCTATGCACCCTGAAATTGGCGCTCCTTGGCCTCCTGGGCTGCTTCATTGTCACTTTCACGGCCTCATCATCAGGTCCAGCCATAGCCTTCGTAGGGGCGGCAGCCGCTTTGTTCTTGTGGGCGCAGCGTCACTGGTTGAAGCAGGCAAGATGGATCATCGCGTGCGGTCTGCTGTCACTACATGTAATCATGAAAGCGCCGGTCTGGGCGCTGATTGCTCGTGTGAAAGTATTCGGTGGGTCAACCTCTTGGCATCGTTTTCAGTTGTTCGACGACTTCGTAAACCACTTTTCTGATTGGTGGCTGGTGGGGGTCCAGACTACGTCCGATTGGGGACACTATACTTGGGATACAATCAACGCCTTCGTCGAAGCGGGTGTCCGCGGCGGGTTGTTGACTCTGGCGCTGTTTTTGTTGGTGATTTACAGTGGCTTTCGAGTAGTCGGGCTTTATCTCCAAGAGCCTGAAATGCCCGTGGAATACCAAAGGATGATGTGGGCTATGGGTTGCGCCTTGTTCGCACATGTGATTTCTTTCTGGGGGATTGTGTATTTTGACCAATCGGTGGTCGGCTGGTATTTGCTGCTCGCCTTGTTCGCCTCGGCGGCGGAGCTGACAACGGATTTACGGCGTTCGCATGGTGAGAGCGGTGAGTCGGCTCAAGTGGATCTTGAGTCAGCTTCGTGAGGGTCTTTCTGCCGACGCGCCTCGAATGGGACGCCCGTGTGTGATTTCGATGCAACGCACGAAAATCGCTCGGTCGTGATTCGTTCTCTGTAGCAGCTCCTATGGCTTATTGGGAGCTTACGCCTTGGGGTTACCGTGTGGCAGGTTTCTGTCCCGGTGGCCTACTCGTGTGTTCACAGTACGCGGCTTAGATTCTCAAAACAGAAGCAACTCGTTGGAAATCAACAGAACCAGGATCACGGCATTCTGGATAGGCAGGAGAATCCATGGCCATGTTCGTTCCGGATGCATATGTGGCACACTCAGTGCTTTTTCGTGCGCAGTGACGCATCGAGAAACCGAAGAGTCTTAACGGTCTTTAAGTAGCTGGTTCGAGATTGATTGCCTTATGATTCACAGTGAAGCAGTATATTACGCAGAATGCACCCATTGGGTGACTCCTCCGCTTTGCCAATTAGCGTTTGGGCTGGGAAGGAGAAATGGAAAACATCGCCATCCTTTGCGCCAGCAACTTGGGGCGCGTTATATTGGATTAAGCCGTAAGAATAAGCAACTTCTGACCCTCTTGGCGGCGTCTGTCGCACAAATCGTCTCGGCTGCCAATTACTACGTTGCGACCAACGGCAACAACGGCAGCACGGGCACGTCGTGGGACATGGCTTGGCGGACGATTTCCTACGCGGTGACGAGGGCGACCACCGGGGACGCGATTACAGTCCGGGCTGGGCGATACGAAGAGCGCGTGACCATTGGGCAATCCGGGTTGTTACTCCAAGCCGAGTATCCTGCTGTGATTGGTTGGGGCTTGGATTTGCGAGGCTGCCGCACGAATACCATCGGGACGCAGCGTGCCTCCTGTCGCGGGTTCACGCTCAACTCAACCGCGTCCCGGAACAACGTGATTCGCGGCTTTGAAATCACGCAGATCGGCTCGGGCAATTATCGCGGAATTAGCCTAAACGCTTCGAGCTCCAACACTATCGAACTTTGCTACCTGCACGAACTAGAGCCCGACGTTTACGCCGGCGACGGAATTGGTTCCAGCGTGCAATGCACCAACAACGTGGTTCGGTCCAATGCGTGTTACAAGGTGGAAGGAACGGGCATCAGCCTGACCGGGCGCGGGAACTTAATCGTCGGCAATGACGTGTATCGGGGACGCTCGCGACGCACGGACGGCACGGAGATTGGTTTGGATGCTGACGCCACGCGTTGCTTCGGTTGTGACAATACTTGGCGCTGGAATTACCTGCACGATTACTGGTTTTCTGAGCAAGGATATGCTCCCTTCAAAGGTCCACACATGGACGGGATCATGCTGTTCACAGTCGGGACAGACGGCGGCGTGATCTCCAACAACGTTTTTGACGCCAACGTGATTTACAGTGTGGACGATCAAGCCATCAACACCAGTGACACGTACGGCGGGACACCGTTGCTTTCGCACATTGTTCTCATCAATAACGTGTTCTGGAACTGCGGAACGGGCGGTTGGAGTGATGGCATCCCAGGATACTCCGTGAATATCTACGACAGTCCCTCGAACGTCATCGCGAATAACATCTTTATCCGCTACGGCAGCGACGCCCGCGGCACCAACGGAATCAGCTACCCCATCAACTTGGGCGATGGTGCCAAGAGTGGTTGCCCAGGCAGCCGGATCCAAAACAACATCTTCTATGGCTATCCCGCAGGGGTCAATTCCCGTCCCGTTTTGCAGGGCGGCTCGGCGGTTGGCACAGTTGTGGACTATAACCTGTGGAATTCCAGCGTGACGCGCACGGCCTCGCCGCAGGACGATCATTCGATCTTCGGCACGGACCCACTGTTTCTAGACGTGAAAGTCGCGAATTTCGCTTTAGCAGCACAAAGCCCCGCTGTGAAAAGCGGAGTAAATCTCTCCGTCTTCTTTGATACTGATGCTACGAGAAAACTGCGCCCTCCACTTACCATTGCGGATCGTTGGGATCGCGGCCCCAAACAGCAAGAGGACTACCGCACGCCACCAAATCTCCATGTTCTCTCTCCCAACTAGGCTAGCGCGCAAATCACAGTCCACGTGTTGGGAATAAAGGTCTTAGCATCTGTCCCAGGTGTTCGGAAACATAGAGGCAGTAGCGGGCACTACCTTCAGTGCGAATACTAAGGCGTTAGAGTTTCGGTTGGTAGCTGCCCTGCTGTTTCGGGAAATTGGAGTCTGCATTACTTGGATGCGTGGTTGCTCGCCGGGACGCTGATCACAGTTTGCAGCGATAGTGTTCTCCGCCCTATGAACGGGCACAATGGACTGCTCAATCATCATAGTTAGTTGGAACGCCAGGGAGTTTTTGGCAAACTGCTTGCGTTCAATTCTTGGGAACCCGTCCCGTCACTCACTGGAAGTCATTGTCGTAGACAACGCCTCAAATGACGGTTCGCCGGAGGTAGTTCGTGCTCAGTTTCCTACAGTGCGACTATTGGAAGCGGGTGCCAATCTAGGGTTCGCAAGGGCAAACAATGTGGGGATTCGGTCGAGTACCGGAAAATACATATGCCTAATCAACTCCGACGCAGCAGTTATTGACGACTGTCTTGATCGCTTATTCGATTTCATGGAGAGCAACCCAGACGTCGGAATGGCGTCGCCACAGGTATTGAATGCCGATGGGACAATTCAAACTTCCTATGCGGGAAGGCCCAATCTATGGAACAGTCTCTGCCGGGCAATTGGGCTCGATTCCCTGTTCCCGACATCGGCAGCATTCGGTGGTTACCTCAAACGCTACTGGAAGCCGCAGACCGGACCTATTGACGTTCTGTTTGGCTGCTTCTGGTGTCTGCGCCGCAAAGCCCTAGACCAAGTTGGGTTGCTAGACGAGCGATTCTTCATGTATGGGGAGGATATCGACTGGTCCGTGCGCTTTCACAAAGATGGCTGGAAAGTGATCTACTTTGCAGAGGCAAAGGCCTGTCACTATGGAGGCGCAAGCTCGTCCAACGCGCCCTCTCGCTTCTATCTGGAAATGCAGAAGGCGAATTTCCAATACTGGCAGAAACATCACACAAAGCTGGAACAGGCGGCCTATTACCTGATTTCCATTATCCACCATGCAATGCGCACACTTTCCTTCTCGATCGCAAGCCTTGCCGGGGGAAAAGACAAATCCACGAGACTCGAAAAAGCAGCCCGAAGTTTTCGGTGCCTGAAATGGCTTCTCTTCGAAGCGCCGTTCGAAAACCGAGGAACGAAGCCCGCCGCCGCATCGGAAAACCTATGAGCAAGCCTACATATGCCATTCTTACGTCCGTTAAAAACGAGGAGAAGTATATCGACCGGTGTATCACGTCGGTCGAGCGACAGACCGTACGTCCCGTGACCTGGGTCATCGTAAACGATGGTTCAAGCGACGGCACCGCCGGGATTATCGTAGAGCACGTCAAGACTTCGGGCTTCATCCTGTGTCTTGATAATGGGCCCTCGAAAGTCAGGAGTTTCGGGGCGCAGTATCGGGCGATTCAGAGGGCATACGAGACTGTGAAGCACCTGCAATTTGATTTCGTTGCGGTTCTCGACGGGGATATCGAACTCGAGCAGGCCGACTACTACGAGCGGCTGTTTGCAGAATTTGAAAAGGACAAGACGCTCGGAATCGCCGGAGGTTATGTTTGCGAACAGGCTGGCGGAACTTTCGAAAGCAGACCTACCAATCGCCCATGGTCAGTCGCAGGCGGGATCCAGACCTTCCGCCGCGAGGTGTTCGACAACATCAAAGGCTACACACCCCTCGAATACGGCGGATCGGATTGGCTAGCACAGGTGGCGGCCGAACGGATGAATTGGAA
>CAYJNU010000137.1:0-8956 GCA_964371005.1 uncultured Verrucomicrobiota bacterium
GCGCGCGTGCTGATCCACGACCCGCAGGTTCTGCTGCTGGTCGTACCGGCCAGCGGTCTGGACCCACGGGCGCGCATCGAGGTGATGGCCATCCTTCAGGAACTCCAGCGCCTCGGCAAAACCATCATCATCTCCTCGCACATCCTCAGCGAGCTGCAAACGCTCTGCAATCGCGTGGCGATCATTGAGAAGGGCAAGCTGATCTACAGCGGCCCGGTGCAGGGCGTACGCGACCAAATGACGCAAGCCCGCGTGATCTGGGTGCGCGTCTCCAGCGACCCAACCCAAGCCATAGAACTCCTGCGAGCGCGCCCCGAGATCAGCGAAGTCAAGCCTGTGGACCACGAAATCAAGGTGACCCTGGCCGGGGCCGATGCGGACCACAGCATCGTGGCCGACGTGCTGGTGCGCGGCGGCGCCAAGCTGATCGAACTACGCGAAGACGAGATTGGTCTGGAGGAAGTCTTCCTGCGCGTGACGAAAGGGGAAACCCAGTAGCCGTTGCAGGGACAGCCATGCCACCGCCTGTCCCTCTCACGGGCGCCGACCTACTGCACGAACTGGCCTGGCTCATGTTCGCCGCCGTGCTGCTCATGGGATTGCTCGCCGCCGACAGTATCAGCCGTGAACGACGCGAAGGCACGCTGGGGCTGTTGCTGCTGACAGACCTGACGCCCCGAGAAATCGTTCTCGGGAAGATGCTCTCTTGCGGCCTGACGGGCTTCGCCGCGTTGTTGGGATTCATGCCGGTTCTGGCGAGCACCGTCCTGGCAGGAGGGGTGAGCCTCGCCACGGTCTTGGTGACCGGGCTTGGTTTGATGGCCGACCTATTTGTCATGTTGGCGGTGGGTCTGTGGATGTCAGCGCTTTGTCAGCGACGACATTACGCGGTGCTTGCCACTCTCGGTTTGGGCGCGACGCTAACTTGTGGGGCGGTGGTCTTAGGCGAGGCCTGGTTGGGCCCGCAGGCAGTACCGTGGTTGGGAATGTTCGGTCTGGCCGGTTGGGCAGTCAACTGGGGGCCAACTCTGGAACTCCCAATGTTCGCTGCCTGGTTTTTCGTGACAAGTGCTTGGGGTTGGTTCTTTCTGCGGCGAGCCGAGCGCACTTTGGCCAGGAATTGGCAGGAGTCGCCGCATGAGCAAGTTCGGAAGGCCGAGCCGCCTTTGGACTGGGACGCAATTCGGCCGAGGACTGCGGAGGTGAACGCGCCGCCGGCCCGAGCCTCGTGGCTGACCGATCCACGCCCTTGGGACGCCGATCCGGTGCGTTGGCGCGTGGAGCGGTTGGGTTCGCCAGAAGGCTTTGTTTGGTTCGCTGCGCTGGTCGCATTCCTGGCCCAGTGCGGTCTGCTGGGATCGTTTCTTGACGCTCAGGCAACGTCCGGTTTATGGGCCATTCCGGCCGTCGGAGGTATGCTGACGATGTTTGGGGCAAGCGCGTTGCTGGCCTGGGCTGGCGCACGGTTCTTTCAAGACACCCGGCGGCAGCAAGACCTCGAAGTGCTGCTCACTACGCCGGTCGGCGGGCACGACATCCTCGGGAGCCAATGGCAGGTGTTGCGCCGGACACTGGTGCTGCCGCTGTCCGTCGTATTGGCGCCGGCTGGGGCGGCGAGCATGGCCTTGGCTTGGGCCTGTCTCAACCACGAGTACGACCGGCCATGGTTTCTTCTCCCCGTGATCGCGGCAGCCGCGAATCTCGCGCTGGAAATGGTCGCGCTTTGCTGGGTAGGGATGCACTTTGGCTGGCATGCGCACAGTCGGATCCTCGCCGTGACTTGGACCGTGGGGCTGGTGCAAATGATCCCATTGCCGTTGGCGATGGTCATGGCGTGGGCGTACCTGGAGTTGGCGCGTTGGTCGCCCGACAAGGCTTGGGGCCAGGGAGTGCCCGCAGGAACTCTCGCCTTGGTGTTTCTGATGCTAAAGAACATTGCGTTCATTGTGTGGGCGAGATCCCGTCTGCGGCGAGACTTGCGCACGGGTGGGCGGACGAGCCTGAATGCACCAGCGCAGCATCCTGTGCTTCAAGTGGCGACATGACCTTCCTCCCCATCGTGGAACGCGAGTTGCGCGTGGCGGCGCGACGTCCGGCCACCTACTGGCTGCGGCTGGGCGTGGCACTTGTCGGGTTCTGCGTGATGGGATTGCTGCTGTCGAATTCGAGGCGCATCGGCGCACCGCCCACCATCGGCCGCAATCTGTTCTGCGCGCTGGCGATCGCGCTGTTCGGGTTCGCCCTGTTCGCGGGCGCGTTCCTCACCGCCGACACGGTCACCCGGGAAAAACGGGAGGGCACGCTGGGGTTGCTCTTCCTCACCGACCTGAAGCCATTCGATGTCATTTCCGGCAAGCTCGTTGCCGCGTCGTTGAATGCCCTGCTGGGGTTTCTGGCAACCGTCCCGCTGCTGATGTTTCCCGTGCTCCTCGGCGGCACGACGTTCGCCCAAGTCTCCTGGACCGTGGTGACGGTCGCGTTCGCGATGGGTGTTTCGCTCACCATCGGCGTGCTGTTTTCCACGATTTGCCGCAGCCACCGGCTGGCGGTGCTTTGCACGCTGACCACCATCGCCGTCCTGACCGGCTTGCCGTACGTAGCGCTCGCCACAGAATGCGGCCTGCGCGGCGGCACTGCCCGAACCGTGTCTGACTTCTTGTGGATCAGCCCCGCGATGCCCTTCGTCTCCGCACTGAGCGGCGGGCGGCTGGTTTCGGTCAGACACCCGGCGTCCGCCTTGGGCCTGCTCCTGCAAGTCGCGCTCATCCTTGCGGCAACCGGCACCGCGTGTTGGCGGCTGCCACGCCTGATTCAAGATGACGCGCCACTGGATTCCACGCAGCGCCGCCAAACGAACCGACCTCGTCGCGGCGGCACGACTCATCCTTTCTGGCTGGCCGGGCGCGACAGTGCGACCCGCCGGTTCATGCTGGGAATAACCATGGCGCTCGGGGTGATCTGCCTGACACTCGTTGTGCTCAGCACAACGCAACGCCAACCACAAGCCTTCCTGTCGGTGGCGATGATCATCGCCTTCTTCATGCACCTGCTCCTGAAATGCCTGTTCGCCGCGGAGGTCACAGATCGTTTCAGCCAGGACCAGACAACGGGCGTCCTCGAAATCATTTTGTCCACGCCGTGTAACCCGCAGACCATCTTTTCCGGGCACTGGGATGCCGTTCGTCGTCGCTTGGGCGGGTCGCGCATCTTGTTGACAGCGGTAAATGCCGTCATCGTGCTCGGCTTGTCAGTTTACGCCTCGAAACGCAACTCCCACGATGAGGAGTCCTGGATGATCTGCGTCATTCTCACGGGAATCCTCTTTCTCTACCTGGACTGCCAAGCCATGTTTTGGGCGGGGCTGGGCTGTGCGTTGAAGACGCGCACGGCGGGCCGGGCCTTCTTGACCACCGTGGGACGTGTCCTGCTCCCCGGATGGATCGGAGTCTTCTTTTTCTTCCTGGCTGGCTTCTCGGGTCTCCTGAACAGCCAGGATGCAACCAAGTCAGCGCTTGTTCTCTGGATGGTCGGGTTTCTCATTTGGGATCTCGCGTTAATTGCGACGCGAAGGGCAAACTTGCGGGCCCACTTTCGAGAGCTCGTTGCTGAACACATGTAACCCGCCATGACCTTCGTGCCCATCATTGAACGTGAGTTACTCGTGCGATCGCGGCGAGGCGCGACCTACTGGACGCGTTTCGCCGTAGCGGTGTTTGGCGGGCTGATCTGCCTGATGCAGATCAATCTGAGCAGCGCGGTCGGGGGCGTGGCGACCGCGGGCAACGCGGCGTTCCAGGCGCTCGTGGTCGCGGCGTTCAGCCTATGCTGTAGCGCGTGCTTGATGACGGCGGACGCGATCAGTTCGGAGCGACGCGAAGGCACGCTGGGTCTCTTGTTCCTGACTCACGTCAGAGGCCATGACGTGCTGCTCGGCAAGCTGGCTTCGGCGGCGCTGGCCGGGCTCTGCGCAGTGCTGGCGTTTCTGCCCGTATTGATGATCCCGGTGCTTTCGGGTGGCGTCACCGGCGGCGAAGCCCTCCGCAAAGGACTGGTTTTGCTCGACACGTTGTTTGTCAACTTGGCGGTCGGGCTCTGGGCGTCGGTGCGTGGCGAAGTGTGGCAGGTCTCGATCCGGAAGGCGGCGTTGCTCATGCTCGGTATTTTGATCGTGCCGCTCCTCTATGGGGTGCTCACGCGTGACCTACCGCCGTGGAGTCATACCGTCGCGGCCTTCAGTCCGATCACGGGAATGCTGGCGGCGGGTGATCTGAGTTATCGCACGTCGCAGGGGGACTATTGGGGATCGCTCGTACTCGTGCAGTTGCTCGGTTGGGCGTTGCTGTGGCGCGCCAGTGTGTTGCTGCGGCACAGCTTGCGTGAACCGTCCGCCAAGACCGCAGACCGATCGCCTTCCCCTGCCCTCGCGGACCCCGAGCCTGCTCCGCGGCGGCGACAGAAACCGCTGACGGATCAGACCGAACCCATCGAGTGGTTGATGTCACGGCAACGCGGTTTGTGGGTTGCGGTTTGGGTTGGCGTTCTGTTCGCGGTGAGTTACCGCTCCTTGTACCCCTTTCTGCTCCGGCTGATCAGCCCCGGGGCCGCAATCCAATTCGTGCTTTGGCCGGCCTCTCTGATCCTAAATGTGGGCAAGGCGGCCTTGTTCGCCTGGGTGGCGAGCCGGTTCTTCGTCGAAGGCCGCCACACGGGGGAACTTGAAGTGCTCCTCACCACGCCGCGCGGTGCGGCGACAATTGTCTCGGCTCAATGGGAAGTGCTGAAGCGGGTCTTCCGCTGGCCGATCGTGGTGCTGGTGCTCGTGAATCTGGCGCAAACCGCCCCCCTTCTCTGGCGGTGGTATGTCGGTTATGGCGGCCCCGCAGCGCCATGGCAACTCCACGCCGCCGTTTCACTTGGCATCGGTTCGGTCGTGATCTGCGTCGGCGTGCTGGCGTTGGGCCGGGTGGGGATGTGGTTCGGCCTGACCGCGCGCAACCAGACTACCGCCATTGTCTGGACGGTGGGCGTGGTCACCGTTGCGCCGCAGTTGGTGGCTTGGATCCTCAGCGTCGTCGTGTTTGGCCTGTCCCGGTTCATTAGGAACTCGGGCTCGCCGTGGCTCATCTACTTGTTCTCCTCGTGGCTGCCAAGCCTTGTGATGGTCGTCTTCTGCCTCTGGCTCATCCACCGGGCGAAACGGCTCCTGAGCGGTGATTTGCGCCATGCTGAATTGCAGCCGTTCGGTCTGACGAAGAGCGCTGGAGGATTCTGGCGGGATGGCGTGGCTGCGCTGCGCAGGGCCAGACACTGGACGCCGTCATGAACGTGGGCCCGATCATGAAGCGCGAGTTGCGGGCGCAGGCCCGGCAGCCGTTCACGTACTGGCTGCGGACAACGGCCGTGGCGGTCATGCTGGTGGCGGCGGTGGTCTTCGGCTTGAACAAGCGTTTTCAACCTGGCGCAGGCGGGGCGCTGCTGGCCACGCTGCACGCGTGCCTGTTCCTCGGCATCTGGATCTTCGTGCCGACGATGACAGCAGATTGCCTCAGCCGCGAACGGCGCGAAGGCACACTGAGCCTGCTGTTCCTCACGAACCTCCGGCCCTTTGACATCGTGTTGGCGAAGACCGCGGTTCATGCATTGCGAGCATTCACATTTGGGTTGGCGACGCTGCCGGTGCTGACACTGCCATTCCTCATCGGGGGCGCAGGTTGGGAAGACGCGGTGTTTTCGACGCTGCTAAACTTCACGGCGCTCTGCCTGGCGCTCGGCGCGGGCCTGCTGGCATCATCGCAATGTAAGGCATGGGTCAGAGCGATGGTGCTCTCGGCCTGTATCGGCGCATTCACATTCGCCCTTTTTCTTGTGGTCCACCTTTGTTCTGTGGCCATCGCGCTGAGGGGAGCATTCGCCGGGCGTTCAAGTCCTCTCAGCGCACAGTGGCGTGTGGACGTAGCAGTTGCCGCTGCCTTTGAGTTGGTAGGTGCGGTCAGCCACCTGGCTCCAATTAAAGGTGCAGTCCAGGCCCTGTTCCGTGTCGAAATGGGCCTGGCGATCGTTGCGGCTCTCTTCCTTTTGCTCTGCCTCTGGCTGGCCGCGCGTAACATTGCGAAACACTTGAGCGACGAGCCGCCCTCCGCCTTCGCCCGCTGGCTGGAGCGGAAGTTCTGCACGCCGGTGGTCGCGGTGAGCTTCCTGAAGCGATCCATGCGCGGGGCGCTGTCCCGCAATCCCGTGGGCTGGCTCGAAGTGCGAAGCTGGAGTGCGCGGCTCACAACTTGGAGCTGGTTCGGCGTGGTCGTCCTCTTCTACACCTTTGCCTTGACCAATGCCAGTCCCTACAGCCTCCGCGCTACCCAGCCCGAGTTCTTCATCGGCTGGCTGCTGGCGGGCACGATCGCCTTCAACGCCGCCGGCAGTTTCCGGCGGGAGCGGGAGTCGGGCGTGCTGGAGTTGCTGCTCGTCTCGCCCCTGAGCGTCGCGGAGATCGTCATCGGCCGCTTGCTCGGCATCTGGGGACAATTCCTGCCCGCAACCAGTCTGTTCGTCATCATCTACTGCTCTCTGCAGGGCATGTCTCCATCCTACCGGCAAAGTGATGCCACCTGGTTCTTCGCAATTACATTCCTGACGTTACCCATCGTCGGACTCTACTTCTCCCTGGCGCGGAGTCAGTTCATGAGCGCGCTGTTTTGGACGCTGGGCGTTGGTTTGTTCGTGCCGTTCGTGATCGGACCCGTGGGACACTGGCTGCTCACCCCCGAAGTCTTCAATTGGGGGCGCAGTTCGACACTGACCGCGGCGTCGCCGCTTCAAGTGGCAATCGCGCTGTACCTTTGGCATCGGCTTCACACCCACCTCGCCGAGCGCAAATTCAACCTTGAACGGAGCGGCCAATAACGCCATGCCCGCCCTCCAAACGAACCACCGGCGCCGACACAGAGCTTGGGAGCGCAAATCCGAAGCCCGCAGACAGAAGCCATGATGTTCCTACCCATCGTTGTCCGGGAACTGCGGGCGCAGGCCCGGCAACCGTTCACGTACTGGCTGCGGACAACGGCCGTGGCGGTGATGCTGGTGGCGGTGGTGGTCTTCGGCTTGAACAAGCGTTTTGAATCTGGCGCAGGCGGGGCGCTGCTGGCCGCGCTGCACGTGTGCCTGTTCATCGGCATCTGGATCTTCGTGCCGGCGATGACGGCGGATTGCCTCAGCCGCGAACGGCGCGAAGGCACGCTCAGCCTCCTGTTCCTGACGAACCTGAAACCGTTCGACATCGTGCTGGCGAAAGCCACGGCCCATGCCCTGCGCGCGTTCACCTTCTGGCTCGCCACGCTGCCGGCGCTGACCTTGCCGTTCCTCATCGGCGGCGCGGGTTGGCAACACGCCGTGTTGTCGGTGTTGTTCAACTTCATGGCGCTGTGCCTGGCACTCGGGGCGGGTGTGCTGGCTTCGTCGCGGTGCCAGGCGTGGTCCCGGGCTTGCGCCCTCGCGCTGTTCAGCAGCGGCGTCTTCTGGTTCGTCTTCTGCATGGTCAACATGGTGGCCTGTGCCATTGCTTTGGACGCGAACGCTCCAGGCTCGCGCGGCGATTTCTGGAACTTCCTTCTGCGCGTCCAGACGGTGGCCAATGGGCTGGCCATACCCGTCGGCGGCCTGAGGTATGTGGCGCAAGTGCCCCGAATCCCAGGTGCTCAAGCTGCGTGGTTCTGGGCGGAGGGCGGCATGGCTTTGGCCTCGCTGTTGTTCCTCGTGATCTGCCTCCGGCTGGCCGCGCGGAACGTGGCCCGGCATTGGCGCGATGAACCGGCCTCGCGGCTGGTTCAATGGCTGGAACGCCGGTTCTGCACGCCCATCGTCGGAGTCAATCTGTTGCGACGTTGGATGCGGCACACGCTGGAGCGGAATCCCATCGGCTGGCTGGAGCGGCGGACCTGGAGCGGGCGCACGATGATGTGGGCCTGGGTGGCGGTGGTGACGAGCATTTACATCACGATGTTCAGCGGCATCCGCTTCAACCCGATGACTTACGAATCGCTGCAAAGTTTCATCGCGTGGTCGCTGGCGCTGAGCATCACGTTCACGACGGCCGGCAGCTTCCAGCGCGAGCGCGAAACCGGCGTGCTGGAGTTGCTGCTGGTTTCGCCGACCAGCAGTTGGCAAATCCTCAGCGGACGCGTGCGGGGTTTGTGGGGCCAATTCCTGCCGGCGCTCGCGTTGCTGTTTGGCGTGTGGGCGTTCCTGTTCACCTTCGGCGACCGCGGCCACTCGTTCGCACGGCTGCTCTTTTACGCGACGATGCTGCTGGCGCTGCCGGTGATCGGGCTCTACTTCTCGCTGGCGAAACGCAGTTTCCTCTCCGCCGTGCTCTGGACGTTGCTGGTGGGATGCGTCTTGCCGGTGGTGATGCAGGTGGTGCTCGCGGCCTTTCTACCCGTCAGTGAGGACGCTCGTTCCTCCATTTGGCAATGGTGGACACCCGGCAGGCAGCAGCAACCTTACCTGTTCAGGTGGCTGGACTACGTGGGTTACGTCCTTCAAGCGGGCCGTGTCAACCCGCAGTTGTTCGCAACCTCGCTGGTGCTGGCGTCGGTGCTGCATGCCGCCAACGCGACCAACTACGGCTTCCGGCTGCATCGCTATCTCGACAGAAGGCAGTTCGCGCTGGAGGCGGGAGCGGCATGAAGAGCAACCGAAGCGAAATGAGTTGTGCCGCGCGCGTCCTGAGATTTGACTAAGCCCACATGGCAGCAACCAGGCAAAACAAACGAACCACAGGCTTGAGGGGAGCGACGAACGTCGCGCCAGCGTCTGGAGTGCGTGCGATCGATCGCCGCTTTCTTTTGGGCAACTCGCCGGACGATGACAAGCCCAACCGCACCATGAACCGCTCGTACCGCCGCAAGGTCTTGGAGTGGGGGGGGGGGGGGGGGGGGGGGGGAGAACCCCCCCCCGCCCC
>CAYJNU010000137.1:8966-17218 GCA_964371005.1 uncultured Verrucomicrobiota bacterium
GCGGGACGCTACGCAAAGACGCTGGCGCGACAGATGAGGCGTCCAGGACGGCCGCGCGGCATCTACCCTTCAAGTGCCTGGCTAACCGGCAAGAAAGCGGCCTGACTTCGATGACGTTACTACCCATTGTGGATCGGGAGCTGCGCGTGGCCGCGCGGAAGCGGAGCACATTCTGGCTGCGACTGGTGGCGGCGCTCGTCGCGCTGCTCATCGGCAGCGGTATCTTGCTGCTCAGCCTCGCGTTCGGCAGAGGAATCACGCAACTGGGGGGCGGGCTGTTCAACACACTCACCTGGCTCGGCTTGGCGGTGGCGCTCGGCGCGGGGCTCTTCTTCACCTCGGACAGTCTGAGCGAGGAGAAACGCGAGGGGACGTTGGGTCTGCTCTTTCTCACCGATTTGCGCGGCTACGACGTGGTGTTGGGCAAACTGCTGGCCACGTCGCTCCGTGGCGGTTTCGCACTCCTGGCCGTGTTCCCGGTATTGGCGATCACGTTTCTGCTGGGTGGCGTCGCCGGCGGCCAGTTCTGGCGCACGCTGCTGGCCATCGGCAATGCCCTGTTCTTCTCGCTCGCCCTCGGCCTGTTCGTGTCCACGCTAAGCCGCGATTCGCAACGCGCGCTGGCCGGCACGCTCGGATTGCTCGTGCTGTTTCTCGCAGCGGGACCGCTTGCCGATGCCGGCCTCGCCGAGGCCAGGGGGCGAACGTCTTATCCGCTCTGCAGTCTGACCAGCCCGGGCTACACGTTCAGGGAAGCGGGTTCGAGCCGCGGTCCGTTCTGGTCGGCGCTGGGCGTGAATCAAGTTTGCGCCTGGCTGCTGCTGGCGGCGGCGAGCTGGCGTGCGCCACGAGCCTGGCAGGACAAACCCGCGCGGCTGTCACCCAAACGGCTGCGCTGGGAACACTGGTGGAGGTACGGCGGTGCCAAACGCCGCACCCGGCTGCGCGCCCGATTGCTCGACGTGAACCCGGCCCTGTGGCTGGCCGCCCGCGAACGCTGGCAGTCGTTCGCGATTTGGTTGCTGGCAGGGGTAGCGTGGGTGTTGTTCGGCGCTGTCTTTTTGCTGGTTTACGGCACCTTCCAGGAAGTGTGGGTCGCGTTGGCCATGATGGGCAGCATGATGGTGCTGGTCTTGTATCTGTGGACCACCTCGCAAGCATGCCGGTTCTTCGTGGACGCGCGCCGCAGCGGGTTGCTGGAATTGTTACTGGCCACGCCGCTCGATTCGCGACGGATCGCCGAGGGCGCATGGCACGCCCTGGCCCGGTCTTTTGGTCCGCCCATCATCCTGCTGCTGGTTCTCCAATTCATCACCCAAGCCTACAGCCAGCGGGTCACCTTCGGCAGCGTGGCTTCCGCCACCGGAATGGCGCCGCTGAACTTCGCCTTGGTGCTGAGCGCCACTGGTCTGACCGCGGTCGCCACGCTCGCCAATCTCATTGCGCTGGCCTGGTTCGGTTTGTGGATGGGGTTGACCTCGAAATCGGCCAATCTCGCCATGATCAAAGCGTTGGTGTTTGTACAGCTCATCCCGACGATCGTCTTCAGTTTTGTGAGCGGCTTGCTCATGGCCTCGCTATTCATGATTCCGGCAGTGCGCGCAGCCACCATCGGCTCGACGCCGACTTTCATCACCTGGGTGCCGATGCTCATGCCAGTCATCCCGGCATTGTTGGCCATCGCCAAGGACGTTGTTTTCATCCTCTGGTCACGGAACAAGCTGTTCGGCGATGTCCGGGAGGTGGCGCTGCAAACGTCCACGCAGGTGCGCCTCCCCTTGTTGCCGCCGGTGATCACCGTTCCCGCTCAACCATGACGCTGCTGCCCATCGTTGCCCGGGAACTGCGCGTGGCCGCGCGGCGAAAGGCAACGTACTACATGCGGACATTCGTGGCGGGGGGCGTGATCACCATCAGCGCCCTGGTCTTCCTCATGTTGCACACCGAGAGCCCCAAGGAATTGGGCAAAGTACTTTTCGCCTTCGTGAGTGGGACGGTGCTGTTCTTCTGCGCGCTCATCGGCGTGGGCCTGACGGCGGATTGCCTGAGCGAGGAGAAGCGCGAAGGCACCTTGGGCTTGCTGTTCCTCACGGACCTGACGGGTTTCGACGTGGTGATGGGGAAGCTGGCGAGCACCTCGGTCAACGCGTTCTACTCGCTGCTGGCGGTGATGCCCGTGCTCGCGCTGCCGTTGCTGCTGGGCGGGGTGTCACCGGGCGAATTCCAACGCGTGGTCCTCGTGTGTGTCAACACGATGTTCCTGTCGCTAACTACCGGCTTGTGCGTGTCATCGGTGAGTCATCATGCCCGAAAGGCGATTGGAGGGGCGATGGCTTTGATGCTTCTGCTAACGCTGGGCATTCCGGTGCTTGGTGGCTGGTTGGATTTCAAATATCACATTCGTTGGGCCGAGACCGCGTTCACGCTCCAGAGTCCGGTTCTCGGCATGATCCACGCCTTCGACCGAGACTACCGGACCCATGCCGACCAGTTTTGGTCTTCCCTGATCCTCATTCACCTTATCGCTTGGGCGTGTCTGGGACTGGCCAGCCGGGCGGCGAAGCGCACCTGGCAGGATCGGCCCAAGTCCATCAAACCCGGCGGTTGGCGGGCGGCCTGGCGGACGTGGCTGTTGGGCAGTGCTACGGAGCGGCGGGCCCTGCGCAGAAGGCTGCTGCGAATCAATCCTTTCCTGTGGCGGGTCGGGCGCGAGCGGTGGCGGGGTTACGCGGTTTGGCTCGCCATGGCGATCGTGGGAATCGTCTGGCTCTGGGGCGCTTTGAATCTTGGCCATGATTGGTTCGGTCAGCCGTCGTATTTTGTGACCGGCTTTCTGTTGATGATCGGCTTGAAGCTGGCGGTGGCCTCAGAAGCTGGGCATGCCCTGGGCCAAGACCGGTGGAGCGGCGCGCTCGAATTGGTGCTGGCCACGCCGCTGTCGGTGGGCGAAATCGTGGGAGGCCAGTTGCTCGCGCTCAAGCGCCAGTTCCTGGCGCCGGCCTGTGTAACGCTCGGGCTGTGTTTCCTGTTTCTCCTGCTGACGCTGGCGGACAACACGTCCGGGATGGTGGGCGAGGAGCGGTTGGGGATGGTTTCGTTGTGGGTGGCGGGGATGATTGTATTCGTGACCGACTGTGCGGCGCTGGCGGTGGTGGGAATGTGGCATGGGTTAACCCAGCGGCATCCCAGCCGCGCCGCTTCGACGACGATGGCGTGGGTCTTGGGGCTGCCGTGGGCCGTTTATCTCCTGGGAGTACTTTGGGCCGTGATGCTGAATCGCCGCTCACCTCCCGATTGGTGGTTCTTCTTGGGGCTTTGGTTCGTGCCCAGCTTGCTGGTGGATTTCGGGTTCGGCGTCTGGGCCTGGCGAAAGCTGCATGCCGAACTTCGCCAGATTGTGATGGAACGTCAGCCGCCGCGCGCGATCTGGTGGCGCTGGCTGGCGGGAGCATCGAAGCCGGCAGTCGCCCCCGCGACCGAGCGGCGTTGACCAACGCGCCGGCAGCGTCTGGCATGGCTGAGGAAGCGAGCGGTATCCGGAAACTCTTATTTATGCGGCTGGCGCATGACTTCGTTCGTTCGCTGGAGAAGGCAGGTTTCCAATGGCCCCCATCGGTCGCCTGCAATCGACCGCCCCCTCGTAACCGACGCCTTCCAATCTGAGCAAGGCTTCGCAGAATCCAATTCTGCGATACGGAAGCGTGCAACTCCGCGCTACGAGGCAAGCGACCTCTCCTGGTCCGGCAAGACCGAGGCCTTCCCGGTCGCCGGTATTTTCTGCGTGCCAAACGACCCCGTGCGGCGCTAAGTTTCGCCCATGACGATTTGGATTCTGGTGGTATTGCTGCTGGCGTCCCTGGCGGCGCTGGGTTACCGACAGGGCGCGATTCGCGTGGCGTTCTCGCTGGTGGGGATTCTGGTGGCGGCTTTCCTGGCCCTGCCCTTGGCGCCACTGCTCAAGCCCGTGATGGCCGCGCTCGGCGTGAAGAGTCTGGTGCTCGCCTGGGCCCTCCCCCCGGCGATTGTGTTCATCATCGTGAACTGCCTTTTCAAGGCCGCCGCATTGCCGGTGCATCGCAAGGTGGATGTCTATTTCAAATACAAGACTGGTGACCTGCGGTTGGCGCTCTTCGAGCGGCTCAACGCGCGGCTGGGACTGTGCCTCGGACTGCTCAATGGCACGTTCTATTTGGTGCTCATCTCGATGGTGATCTATGTGTTTGGCTATCCCACGGTGCAACTGGCGACGTCGCAGGAGGACCCGTGGACCTTGCGCCTGTTCAACCGCGTCGCGCGCGACTTGGAGTCAACCGGGTTCTCGCGGGTGGCCAAGGCAGTGGATCCGCTGCCGGATTATTACTACGACGCGGTGGATCTGGCGGGACTGCTTTACCAGAATCCGTCGGCAGAGATCCGGCTGGTGCGCTACCCGACCCTGTTCGCGCTGGGGGATCGCACAGAATTCCAGCAACTGGCCAAGGACATCACCTTCACCGAATTGCGGCAGCGCCGGGCGCCGTTTCGCGAGGTGATGGCCAATCCCAACGCCAACGCCATCCTTCAGAACAACGATCTGCTGAAAACGATCTGGGCAACGGTCCAGCCCGACATTCAAGACCTGACCACCTATCTGAAGACCGGCAACACGGCCAAGTATGCCAATGAACCGATCCTGGGCCACTGGAGCTTCGATTTCAGCAGTGCCTTCAACGCCTACCGCCGGGCGAATCCGAAGCTGACGGTCCTCCAACTGAAGGAACTCCGCCGGTTCATTTCCGGGCTGTTTCTGAACACGACGATGACGGCCGGCACGGATGGTTTCCTGGTGGTGCGCAGCCTGCCTCGTCTCAATCTCCCGAGGCCCGGGGAGCAATTTCAACCAAGCCAACCGGCACACTTCTCCGGCGCGTGGAAGTCCAACGGCAACACCTACGGGCTGAGCTTCGAACAGGATGGCGCCAAGCAGGAGTTCACCGCCGAGATTAACGGCGACCGGATGACCATCAGTGGGCAGGGCTTTCCGCTGGTGTTCGAGCGGGACATCTGACGGGCTTCAGAGCCTCAGAAGCCTGATTCTTAGCCTCCCGGCCAAGGCGTCAGTTGCCGCCAAACGAAAGCTGAGGTCGGCCAAACACCCGCTCCACCTGCAAGTCCCGCGCACCGAACAAACCACTGACGATGGGGTTCGTGCTGGAGACGGGCTGCGGCTCAATCAGAGAGTCGGGGACGAGGGGGCTGTTGAAGGCGATCGGAGCGCCAACCCCCAACGAGGCGGGCTGCACGGCTTCGCTGCCTGCCATGGCGGGCATGTTTAGGCGCTCGGCATAGAGCACGCCTCCCAGCACTACGGCGCAGGCCGCTGCCCCAAACACGCCAGTCAGGGCCGGCTTGGCCGACAGGGCTTCCAGTAACCGGTGCAACCACGGGACTTCCCACCCCACGCGCTCGGCGGTGGTTTCGCGGCGCACGTCGCCGGCTTGCAGGCGCGAGTGAATCTCGGCATGAAACTCCTCGAAGTACCCGGGCGGCGGCTGTTCGTGACGCTTGAGGGAAAGCAGACGGCGCAGATTCTCGAAGTTCTCAGGCGGGGTATCCATACATCTTCACGTCTATTTCAGGTAGTCTGCCAGGTAACCCTGCAACTGCTGCCGCGCGTAGAAGAGGCGCGAGCGAACAGTACCAATGTTGCAGTCCATAATTTTTGCGATGTCTTCGTGGGGGACACCCTGCACATCGTGCAGCGTCACCACCAGTCTGTGATCTTCTGACAACTTCTGCATGGCCTCGTTCAATTTCTCCTGCAATTCCGCGAGGCCGGCTTCCCGCCGCGGGGTCTTGTCGGAAACGAACGCCACGAGGTCCGGGTCATTCTCCGCATTCACGTCCAGATCGTTCAGGCTCATGTGCGACCGATTCCGCCGCTGTTTGAGGAAGTTGATCGTCTTGTTGACCGCGATGCGATAAACCCAGGTATAGAAGCTGGATCCACCTTTGAAGGACTTGATGGCCTGATACGCCTTGATGAACGTGTCCTGGGCCAGGTCGTTGGCGTCCTCGTGATTGGACGTCATGTGATAGATCGTGGCGTAAATCCGTTCCTGATAGCGGCACACGAGGTCGTCGTAAGCCTGGAGATCGCCCTGTTGGGCCCGCCGGACAACTTCCGCCTCGTCCGCCGCCGCCGCGATCCGCCCGGGGCTGTCGTTCGTCGTATTGGCGGTTGGGCGGGTGGCCATGGCGAGAGGATGCGTCACAGATTCGCGACCAGACTATCCGCCTGCCGCGCAAGAAAATCGGTCGCGCCCAATAAGCCCGCGCGCCCCTCCGAATCCGGCAGGACCCGCAACGCCTGACGCGCCCTGTCCAAGTGCTGATGCACCATCGCCAGGGACGGCTGCAAGGTTCCGTACCGGGTCAGCAACTCGACCACCAGGTCCAAAGCCTCGAGTTGCCAGTTCTGCACCAGGTGCTCGATGCGGCTACGATCCACAGGCGTCGCTTCCTGCCAGAGCAACAATACCGGCAGAGTCAATTTGCCCTTGGCCAGGTCTGTGCCCAATGATTTGCCCGCCTTGCTCTCCTCGCCGAAAAGGTCCAGACAATCGTCGTAAAGCTGGTAGGCCGTACCGAAAGCCATCCCAAACTCGCGCAACGCCACCCGTTGCGGCACCGGCGCGCCGCTGGTGAACGCGCTCAGTTCGCACGAGAGCGCGAACAACTCCGCCGTCTTCATCTCGATTACCTTGAAGTATTCCCGCTGCGAGACGGGGAAACTGCGTCGGTGCTGCGTTTGCATGAGCTCGCCAGCACAGACAGTATTGGTGGCGGTGGCCACAGCCCGACAAACCTCCGGCGTCGGAAACCCGGCCGCCAGTTCCAGCGCCCGGGCGAAAAGACAGTCACCGAACAACACCGCAATCTCGTTGCCCCAGTGGGCCGCGAGCGTCAGCCGACCCCGCCGGATCTCGGCCTCATCCATCACATCGTCATGCACCAGCGTGGCGAGATGCACCATCTCGATGATCGTCGCCACCGCGACGTGCGCCGCGCTGATGGGACCAAGGGCATTGGCGGTGAGCGCCACGAGGGCCGGGCGCAATTGTTTCCCCTGCCCGTTCAAGGCGTAGTCAGCGTAGGGACGGAGGTTCGGGTCAAAAGCAGTGACCTGCTCCGCAAGGCGCGAAACCACCGTGTCCAAAAACGGCTCGACAGGACCGACGATCTGTTTCCAGAGTTGGCCCGCCGCGGCGTCCGGCGGTTCGGCGATGGGAGCGGCTACCGCTTTGGTTCCAGCAGCTAGCATGCGCGCAAAATCTAGGGAGGTGGCGGATTCAAGTCAAACCGATACGCCGAGACGCCCTGGGAGCACAATCGGGACTTCGTCGGAGATTGACGCCGCCAGGCCTTTGCACTGGACTCCGCGTTTCCGGGAACCTGACCGTCATGACCGCTGCGCCCGCGGGCGGGGACGGCAGAACGAGGGGACGTCCAATACGTTTTCAGACACCCGGCAGACTTTCGCTGGATTTTTTCCATAATCGGCGCATCATGTTGCCGATATGAAGCTGATTCTCTCGACGCACAATCTGACCATGACCCAGGCCATCGAAGACCATGTGGTCGAAAAGATTGAGAAGCTCGCCCGCTTGGACCGGCGGGCGATTGATGCTCGCATCACGATTGAGCACGACCACACGCGCGCTCCGGAACGGCAGTTTAGTTGCTCCATTCGGCTCGGCGTCCGCGGCCCGGACCTTTTTGCAGAGGATCACGAGAACGACCTGTACGCGGCGATTGACCTCGTCGCCAAGAAGGTCGAACAGCAGATTCGCAAGCGGCACAACAAACACAAGGCCCGTAAACACAAGCAAGCCGTCCGCACCAAGCTCAAGCATCAGGAAACCTCCGACTAGTCGGAATGGGTGGTCGCGCCGGCACCGCCGACACCCGGTTCGGGAAACGGCGGGCAGTCCGGCCCCACTCCGGCCCTGTGCAAACGCTCCTTCGCGCACGCGTGGTTCTGCCGGTTGAACGCGCACTCATTGAGGACGCGGCGGTGTTGGTTTCAGGCAACCGGATCGCTGGCGTCGGCCGCTGGCGTGACTTCGCCCGGCACCGGGCCCGGCACGTTCAGGATCTCGGCGCGGTGCTGCTGCTCCCAGGTTTCGTCAACGCCCACTGCCACCTCGACTACACCAACATGGCCGGCATGCTGCCGCCCCAGACCAGCTTCGCCGACTGGATTAAACTCA
>CAYJNU010000138.1:0-17206 GCA_964371005.1 uncultured Verrucomicrobiota bacterium
GCCCCCGGAAGATACCGCCGCCTCCCGAGCTGTACTTTCAGGTTCTGGGGCGAACGAATCTGGCGTATTACGATTGGGAAATCGGTGCCGAGCGCCTGCTGGCTTGGCGGAACATGAGCCAACTGGCCCTCCTCCTGGCCGAAAAACCCCAACTGGGCCCGCAAACCGCCGCCATGAAATGGATGGAAGCCATCGCGCCGAGACTCGGGAACATCGGCACTTCGATCACCGTCACCGAACCTGACCAGATGACGCTCACCCGGGTGTCCCCATACGGGTTCACCAGCCTCGAAACCGTCCTATTGGCAAACTGGCTGGAATCGGTGACTTTCCCCTGGGGTTATGAGTTGCCGGCGCCGATCAAAGCGAGACGGAAGGCGGACGCGACGAACCCGAAGTCTTGAACCATGTTAAAACTCGGCGTCAACATTGACCACGTTGCCACGTTGCGCGAAGCACGGTATCGCGGGCGCAACCACGGCGAGCCTGATCCCGTCGCCGCCGCGCAGGTTTGCGAAGCCGCGGGCGCGCACGGCATCACCTGCCACCTGCGCGAAGACCGCCGGCACATCGTGGACCGCGATGTGCAGGCGCTGCGTGAGGTCGTGAAAACTCGGCTGAACCTTGAGATGGCCAACGCTCCGGAGATCGTGGCCATTGCCCTGCAGATCAGGCCTGAGATCGTTTGTGTGGTACCGGAGCGCCGTCTGGAAGTCACCACGGAGGGAGGCTTGGACGTGCTGGCCCATCGCACCGCGATCCGCGAGACGCGCAAACGCATGAACGATGCCGGCATTGATGTGAGTCTGTTCATCGCTCCGGATGCGGCCCAGGTGGAGGCCGCGGCCCAAACTGGCAGCCAGTTCATCGAACTGCACACCGGCGCGTTTGCCGAGGGCTTCGGCGACGCGCGCCGCCGCGAGGTGGAACTGGCACGCCTGGTTTCCGCCGCCCACCAAGCACACGGGCTGGGTTTACGCGTGAACGCGGGCCACGGCTTGAACTACCAGAACCTCGCCACACTGCATCGGGTTCCGCACCTCATCGAACTCAACATTGGCCACAGCCTCATCAGCCGTTCGGTCTTTGTCGGCCTGGAAACCGCCGTCCGCGAGATGTTGGCCTTGATGAAGGATTACCGCGGCTGAGCCGCCATCGCGCCCATGTCCTCCGGTTCATTGGTTCACCGCCTCCTCGACTCAACGCGCGCATGATCCTTGGCGTTGGCATTGACCTCATCGAAGTCGAGCGCATCAAGTCGAGCTATCAGCGTTTTGGCGAGCGCTTCCTGAACCGCGTCCTGCGTCCGGCGGAAATCAGTTACTGCCTGTCGCACAAAGAGCCGTCGCCCTTTCTGGCGGTGCGCTTTGCGGCGAAAGAGGCCATCTCGAAAGCGTTCGGCACAGGCATCGGCGCGAAACTTGGCTGGCTCGACATGGAAATCGGGCGGCGGGAAAGCGGCGAACCGTTTGTGATTCTCCATGGCAACGGTCAACTGCTACTCCAGGAACGAAACGCCCGCGGCCTCCTGGTAAGCCTGAGTCATACGCAGGCGCATGCGACGGCGGTCGCGATTCTGGAGGGACATTAGTCGCCGGCTGGCGAGGACACGCCCGCGCGCAAAGGCTACATCATGGACAAGCTGGTCGTACTGATGGAGGTGTGAAAGTGGTGCGAGTCGCCACGCGGATTGTCCCGAGCCCGGCGAAGGTCAACCCAATGTTTGGCCGGGGAGCAGGCTGGGCATCAAGCGGTGATCGTGGGCGCGGGCGTCGCCGCCGGAAGTGATTTCCAACACCACCCGGGAGAGCCGGTGGGCGAAGAGAACGAGGTCCGTTTGATACCGCGCGACCGAAGGCACGACGTGCTCCAGGAACGAATCGTGGTCGCGCGCGATGAGCACCGCGTCTTTGGGAAAGCGCAAGCCGCGTTGGATCAGGTGGCCCAGTGCCGTGAGCGCGTGGGTGGGGCGCGAGACCAGAAAAGCCGTGGGTGGTTTCGCCCGGGAGAGCAAACGATCCAAGCTTGAGCAAATCCCCGTAACCGTGCCGTCGTGTTTGGAGATCAGGGCCTCGATCGTCGGCCCGGCAGCGGCGCCCGCCTGGCGGAAGCCCGCCTCGCTCTCCAGATCGCCCGCCGCCACCGATTTAGGATTGAGCAGCGCAAAGCAGCGATGGCCTTTGGCAAGGAAGCGCCCAACGGCATGCTGGCAGGTGGCGCGGTAATCCACATCCACCGACGGCAGCCGGACGCCTTCGTAGCGCGAGCCGGGAATCACGGCCGGCAAGCGGCGGGCGAAAAACCAATCCTGCATGGTGGGCGTGGAGAGGTAGAGCAACCAGACGGCGGGGCGGAGGCGGGTGGCCAGTTCCTCAAGGGCGCGGTGCGGATGCTCAGTGTAGCAATTGCGCTGGTTTACGAAATCGAGACGGAAGTTCTCTTTCGCAAGTGCATCGCGCAATTCATCAATCCAGAAGAGCACGCGTGGTTCGACGCCTTGGAGCGGCAGCGGGGAGAGTACCACCACATCACGACCGGTGGTGGCAGACGGGGATGAGGGTCCGGCGACGGCGACCTCCCGACGACGGCCCTGGCTGCTCCGCAGCAGTCCCTCGCGCGCCAGTTTTCCCAGCGCGGCACGCAGGGTCATGCGGCTCACGCCGAGTTGATGACAAAGCTCCCGTTCGCTGGCGAGCTTCTCTCCTCCGGCACGGGACGCAATGTGTTCCTTCAGGATGGCCACGGTCTGGGCCACGAGTGACAGGCGTTGAGGCGTGCGTAACATCGCGCGCAGAGTGGCGCAGAACCGGGGCGTGGTCCACTAATAATACAAGTGCAAGTCGCTTGTTGGGCGCGGTGGACGCAGCCTATGGTTGAGCCAGTAGCAACCGATCAGCCTTTGCCAAACATGAACACACACCTCGCAGTCACTCTCGCGGCTCTCCTCCCCACCGTCGGCGTCCACGCCGCCACGGTCGCCCATTACGAATTCAATGGAACGGGCCTGGCCACCGTCGGCTCGACGATCACCGACCTGGTGGGGGGCCATGACGGCACGGTCGCCGGCGGGGATTTGGTTTACGGCACGGATCCAATGGTGGGGGGCTATCTGAGCTTCGCGGCGGATGCCGGCGCGGGCAACCCGGGCAACCGCGTGGAGATTCCGGGCTCGGCGGATTTCGTGTTCACGCTGGATCAAGCCTATACGTTTGAAACGATCTTCCGCACCACGCAGATCACGACCAACGGGGTACTCTTCTCCAAGGGGTGCGACGTGTCCAATCCGGACTCCCAGTGGTGGCTGCGTCACCAGGGAAATGGTCAACTCCGGATTGATATCGAGGGTGTGGACAACGCGACGGAGGACAACGCCACCAGCGCTAACACGACGTTATACCACGATGGCCTGTGGCACAGCGTCGCCGCCGTCTTCGATGGGACGCAGGCGACCAAAAGTCTCAACATCTACGTGGACGGCGTGCTAACCGGCACGGACACGTCCGGCATCCTCACGTTGGGTCTGGTTGGCGGGACCGATGCCGATCCGGTGATCTTCGGCGAATACGCTACACTGCCGGCCAACCGCAGCTTCGCGGGCGACCTTGCCGCCATCCGCTTCTCGAACACCGCCCTTTCGACGGCGGAATTCCTGCAAGTGCCCGAGCCAACGCTTCCAGCGCTCCTGATCTTCGGTCTCGTTGGCGGCTGGAGTGTCCGCCGTCGGTTTCGCCAGTGATCCCCCCGCAACCCTCCGCCCGCTATGCGTCACACCCTTGCCCTCCATCTCGCCGCCTGTCTGCTTGGATGCTCCCTCCAAGCGGCGACGGTAGCCTATTACGAATTCGACGGGACCGGCACCGCTGGCGTCGGGAGCACGATCACGGATTCCAGCGGCAATGCCTATCACGGCACCGTCACTGGCGGCGATTTGGTTTACGGGGACGACCCGCTGGTGGGCCGGTATCTGCATTTTAACGCCGACGGGCCGGCGTTGGGTGGGCTGGGCAACCGCGTGGTTGTGTCCGGGGCAGCCGGATTCTTGTTCACGCCCGACCAGGGCTACACCATTGAAGTGGTCTTCCGCACCACGCAGAACAGCAGTGCCACAAACGGCGTGCTGGTATCGAAAGGCTGCGACGTCAGCAACCCCGATTCCCAATGGTGGTTGCGCCATCAGGGCAGCGGCCAGATCCGCGCCAACATCGAGGGATTGGATAACACGACCGAGGATAACGCGACCAGTGCCGCCGGTGTGGCCTACAATGATGGCCAGTGGCATAGCCTGGCGGCGGTCTTCGACGGTGTCCAATACCCCACACGCCTGGATGTTTACGTGGACGGCATCCTGAAGGGCTCGGATGTGAATATTGGTACGTTGGGCGTAATTGGTGGCACGGACGATGACCCGGTGGTCTTTGGTGAGTTCGCTTCCCTGACAGCCAACCGCAGCTTTGACGGGGACATCGCGGCCATCCGATTCTCCGACGCGGCGCTCACGCCGGCGGAGTTCCTGCGTGCCGGAAAGACCTACTTTACTGACGTGAACCCGACCAATGGCGCGAGTTTCCTCCCGGCGAGCACGATCGCCAGTTTCATGGTCCACTCTCCAATGATCGGGGTAGTGACGACCAATATCCACGCAGTGCTGAATGGTGTGGACGTGAGCAGTCAACTGTCTTTCTCCGGCACCGACTTCCAACGGACGGTGACATTGCCAACGCTCAGTGCGAACCTGGTTTACCGCATGGAAATCTCCGTAACGGATCTCGCGGCCAACGTCGTCAGCCAGACGACCACGTTCAATACATTTGAAAGCGATCTGCTCTTTGTGGAGGCAGAGGACTACGACTTCGAGTCCGGGCAGTTCATCGACAATCCGCCACTTTCCAGTTTCTCTGGCCCGAACAGTTATTTGGATCGTTATGGGGTTGAGGGTGTGGACTACCATCAAACCAACACGCCTGCCGCGACGCTTTACCGCATCGGCGATCAGGTCGGCACCGCGATCAGCACGGACAGCCTGCGTCAGGAATATGTGGACGCGCAGCTCGTTGACCCCGGGGTGGCGGATTACATGACACGCGATCACGCGAACACCGAGTGGTTGAACTATACCCGCACTTTCCCTCCTCATACGTATCGCGTCTATGTGCGCGTAGCCAAGGGCGGGACGGTGCCCATCGTTATGCAGCTTGAACAAGTGACGAGTGGTAGCACCACGCCCAATCAAACCCTCGCGCCGATCGGTTTCTTCCGCCGGTTGCCGACGCTGGCTGCGACCGACTATGATTTCATTCCTTTGACGGATGCCCTGGGTCAGGAAGTCGCGGTGCCGTTGAGCGGCGTGACCGCCCTGCGGCTGACGATGGTTTCGGGAACGGCCGGGATGAACTTCAATTACCTGCTGTTTGTTCCTTCGAGTGCCGGGCAACCGCCGTTCCTGGCTGGAGTTTCGCCAGCGTCTGGAGCGGGCAATGAACTGCCCAACGCGGCGATTCAGGCGACGATCCGCAACGGCGATACCACGGTGGTCGCCGGAACGATCCAACTTCGGTTGGACGACGTTGGTGTTACGCCCGCGGTGGCGGCCGCCCTCTATGGTGCGACGGTGAGCTATGTGCCGTCGGTCATGTCCACCGGCTTGCACACGGCGAAGGTGATCTTCACCGACAGCGCAGCGACGAGCATTACCAACCAATGGCAGTTCTACGTGGCCAATCAGGCGGTGCGCGGGTATTGGGTCTTTGACGAACAGGCGGTCGGTGGTGTCTCCAGCACGAATGCCGGTTCGATTCTCGACGCGAGCGGCAACCGCCGGAACGGCACCGCAAACTCCGATGCGATGCCCTATGTGACGGGCAGCATCAACTACGGAAACACTCGGGCCCTGCGGTTTTCGAGCAGCACGGATCGGGTGGTTGTGCCCGATGCGTCGGGCAATTTCACCTTCGCGGGGTCGTTCACCTTCGAGGCGGTGATCCGCACCACGAACAGTTCCAGCACTACGGCGGCCTTGCTGGCCAAGAACGGCACGGGCGATGGCGAGGGCGAGTACTGGTGGCGGATTCCCGGCGCCAGCGGCGGGAAGCAACGGATCGGGCTAAACAACCAGACTTTCGTCGGAGGCACAAACACGCTGACCGACGGGGCATGGCATCACGTGGCCGCCGTTTATGACCAGTTCGCCGGCGAGGTGCGGCTCTACGCCGACTATGTGCTCGAAGGAATTGCCACGGAGGTGGCGTTCGACAAGCCGGTGGGGCGGCCCGCCAACCTGCACATCGGGAGCTTTATTGACGGTGGCAGCGAGTTTGATGGCGAAGTGGACTTCATTCGGATCAGCGAAGGCGCGCTGACGACCGATCAGTTTGAGCAACGCACCGTGCCGTTGGGACCAATTGCGAAGACCCTTCTGCCTGCGGCTGATGCCCGCAATGTGTCACCTAAACCGACCATTGAAGCCGTGCTGCAAAACCGCGATTTGGCAGTTGAGGTGGCGACGCTCCAACTCTTCGTCGATGGCGTGAACGTAACGGCCAGTGCGACGAAGTCAGAGAATTCCACGGGTGCGACGATCAGCTACACGCCGGGCGCGGGGCTGGCGACGGGTGCGCACACGGCCATGACGACGTTTAGCGACAACGGCTCGCCGGCAAGCGCCCATACGAACACCTGGAGTTTCACGGTGATACGTGCCATCCCGGTGCTCGGGCTTTACCAGTTCAACGAGAAGTCGGCGGGTGAAACGGCGGACATCACGACGAACGCGATTCCTGATGCCAGCGGTAATGCGCGTCCGGCCACCGCCAGCGCGGAATTGCCCTACGTAGCCGGGAGTCCTGATTACGGCGATACGACCGCCCTCCAGTTCACCGTGGGCGGTGGTCACGTGGCGGTGCCGGATCCGGCCGGTGTCTTCAACTTTACCCCAGCCCAAAGCGTGACGTTTGAAGCCATCATCCGCACGGTCAACATTGGCGAAAGCAGCGTCGGCGCAATTGCGGTCAAGCAGGGAACCGACCCTGGCGAATGGTGGTGGCGCATCAACGCCGCCGGAACGCAGCAGTTCTGGGTCAACGACGGCAGCGGTTCGCGCAACGTCGCCGGCAGCACCGTGTTGAACGACGGTCTCTGGCATCATGTCGCCGCCGTGTATGACGGCGTCAAACAGGAATTGCGTGTTTACGTGGATTATCAAACGGACGGCACTGCTGCGGCAGTTTACACCTCCGAGTCCAGCATCATTGGGAATGCGAAAGACCTCTGGATCGGGGCGTTCCAGGCCGGCACGCGTCAGTTCGACGGCGACATTGACGTGGTCCGCCTTACGGGGGAGGCGCTCGATCCGAGTTGGTTCATTCCGCTGGGCGGTGTGGTGGCTTCGCCGACGAGTGTGACTCTGACCGACGCGGCAGTGGCAAATGGCTCCATCTCGTTCCGTTTCGCCACGCAAGCCGGTTTCTCGTATGTCGTGCAGGCGACCGACGCGCTCGGCGGCGCTTGGGGCGACGTGGAGACACTCAGCGGCGACGGCAGCACGAAGACCGTCGGTTACACCTTGTCCGGCTCGCACCGGTTCTTCCGCGTGGAAGCACAATCCAATTAGACCGATGTGTTCCGCGAAGCGTGATTGACCGATAATTCATGAAGATTCAGGCCAGAAAGCAAATCGCCGTTCCAGCGTCCACCGCGAGCGGCTTCACCTTGATCGAACTGTTGGTTGTCATCGCCATCATCGCGATTCTCGCGGGGATGTTGCTTCCGGCATTGAGCAAGGCCAAGGCGAAGGCGCACGGCATTGCGTGCTTGAGCAACGGCAAGCAACTCGGCCTCGCGTGGTTGATGTACGCGCATGACAACGACGATAGACTGGCGCTAAACAAGCAGAACCAATCCGGCACTTCCGGCATCGGCAAGACATGGGTGTCCGGCTATCTGACGCTGAACAACAGCACGGATAACACGAACACCTACCTGTTGGAGCAGAGCCTGCTCTTTCGGTATCTGACCTCGAAGGATCTCAAGCTTTGGCGATGTCCCGGGGATCAATCGGTGTCGGTGCATGGTGGCGTGAGCTATCCGCGCGTCCGATCGGTCGCCATGAATTGCTGGCTGGCCGAGGGGCGGCTCTCGCAATCGCCGGGTTATCGCGTGTTCAAGAAACTCTCCGACCTATCGCAACCCGGACCCTCCAAAACGTGGGTTCTCATTGACGAACGGGAAGACAGCATTGATGACGGCTACTTCGCGGTCAACATGACCGGATATCCGGACCAGCCGCGGACGATCATTATGGTGAACTTCCCGGCAAGCTATCACGGCAAGTCCGCAGGCCTGGCCTTTGCCGACGGGCATTCGGAAATCCGACGCTGGCGGGATGCGCGGACCATGCCCGCCCTCGTTCCCGGACAGGATTTGCAGTTGAATGTGAGTTCCCCGAACAACGAAGACTTGCGCTGGCTGCAGGAGAGAACCACGGCCAAGGAATGATCACGAGGGCTCGCCAATGCGCACAGGTCACGACCACGCTCATCGCTGTCCTGCTGTTCGGGGGAATGCCGTTCGCTTCCGCTACCGTCGTGGCGCACTGGCAGTTCAACGAAGGGCGAGCGGGGGCGAGGGCGAGCGCCACGACCAACGCCATCCCGGACGCCAGCGGTAACGGGCATCACTTGACGGCGGCGGGTTCGCCGCTGCCACAATACACCGTGGGCGCGACCAACTACGGCGCCACTTCCGCCCTCATGTTCACTTCGGGCACGGATCGCTTGCACACGGCGCAAACCGCGGTGTTCAATTTCGGCCTGAACGATAGCTTCACCCTGGAAGCCGTGGTTCGCACCGCCGCGGGTGCAAGCTTCACCGGCAACCTGGTCGGACGCGACTGGGGCTCGAACCTGCCTTCATGGTGGTTTCGCCTGGAGAGCGGTTCGCCACGCTTCCTGATTGCGCAGGATGGTGGACCGGAACCGAACGTGACGGCAAGTGCTGCGGTGAACGACGGCAATTGGCATCACGTCGCCGCCGTGCGCGATGCCGAGAACCGAAAGCTCCGGGTCTATGTGGATTACACGCTCGCAGGCGAAGTCAGCGACACGACCACTACCCCACCCACGAATGCTCAAAGTCTCGTGGTTGGCGCGTTCAACACGGGGACGCGGCAGTTGGAAGGTGAGATGGACTTGGTGCGGGTCAGCTCCAGGGCGCTGTCTCCGGCGGAGTTCGTGCAGCCGGTGTTGTCCATCGTGGACCTGCAACCAGCGAATGGCGCGACCTTTGTTTCTGCCAGCAACGGGATTCGCTTCACGGTGGTTTCCGACCACGGCGTGGATCCCGGCGACATTCAGTTGACCCTCAATGGAAGTGACCGCTCTGCCGGATTGGTCATCACCGGCACTGCAAGTCGTCGCGAAGTGAAGTTCAGCGGGCTGGCCTCGGACACGCAATACGCCGTCACGCTCTCGGCGGCGGACCTGGAGGGCAACCGGGTGGAGCGCCAGCTCCAGTTCGATACCTACGAAGGCCACACCACGCCCGTGTTCGTCCGCGGCGAAGGCGGCTATCATACCTACCGCATTCCGGCCTTGCTTGTCACCGCAAACGGGACGTTGTTGGCGTTCGCCGAGGCGCGCAAGAACAGCGCGAGTGACGCCGGTGACATTGACCTCGTCGTCAAACGCAGCTCCGATCTGGGTCGAACCTGGTCTGCCATGCAGACTGTGTGGGAGGACGGCGCGAACACCATCGGCAACCCGTGTCCGGTCGTGGACCGTAGCTCTGGAACAATCTGGCTACCGTTCTGCCGGAACAACGATCGCGTGTTCGTGACGAAGAGCACCGACGACGGCCAAACATGGGCGTCGCCAGTGGAAATCACCAGCACGACCAAGCTCGCGTCGTGGGGGTGGTACGCCACCGGACCGGGCGTGGGGATTCAATTGGAGCGAGGCACGAATCAGGGGCGACTGGTGATTCCCTGCGATTACGGCGCCACCGATGGCACGACCAAAGTTTCAGGCTCGCACACGATCTACAGCGAGGATCATGGCCAAACCTGGCAGTTGGGCGGAGTCATCGGGCCGAAGGTGAACGAGTGCCAGGTGGTGGAACTCGCTGATGGCCGGCTGCTGATGAACATGCGCAACGCCGACTCGACCCAGCATTACCGCGCCCTCGCAACCAGCACCGATGGGGGCATCACCTGGTCCACGGTCACCCGCGATGCCACGCTCATTGAGCCGATCTGCCAAGCCAGCTTTCTACGTTTCACGCAAGCGGCAGTTTACGGCAAGAACCGGCTGATCTTCTCCAATCCCGCGAACGCCTCCAGTCGCGTTAACATGACCGTTCGCCTGAGTTATGACGAAGGAGAGACCTGGCCCGTGGCGAAGACACTGCACGGAGGGGCGGCCGCGTATTCGTGCCTGACGGTCTTGCCGGACATGAGCCTGGGCTGCCTGTACGAAGCCGGCCTCAGCAGCGCTTACGAGACGATCACCTTTTCGCGGTTCAGCCTCGCCTGGCTCACGGACGGCACGGATCGGCCCGGTCGGCGGGCGCTGCAAGTACGTCCGTCCGGGGCTCAACTTCTGCTGAGTTGGCCCGCGGAATACGGCGCGGCAGGGTTGGAAGCCGCCGATGGCTGCGAGGCTGGGCACGCCTGGATGACGATTGCCGCCGAGCAAACGATCGAGGATAATCATCGGCAAGTCGTCTTGAACACCGCCTCCAGCCAACGCTTTTTCCGCCTCGTCTGGACGAACCTTGGGGCGCTGGCCACGGATCGGAGCGGGTCGGTCGCCGGTTATTGAGCCGGCATTGCTTTATGAAAGACAGCCTGACTGGATTGGTCGCCGCACCGTTCACTGCCATGCAGCCGGACGGCGGCCTCAACCTGAACTTGATCGAAGCACAGGCGCATCTGCTCGCGGACAACGGCGTGCAAGGCGCATTCATCTGCGGAACCACCGGCGAAGGCTTCTCGCTCACCAGCGACGAGCGGAAGCAAATCGCCGAGCGCTGGGTGGCGGTGGCCCCCAAGAACTTGAAAGTGATTGTGCATGTGGCGCACAACAGTCTGGGTGAGAGCCAGGAGCTTGCCGCGCACGCCGACCAGATCGGCGCTCACGCTATCGCGAGCGTCGGCTCAACGTTTTTCCGTCCAGCCACGACGGAACTGCTGGTGGACTTTTGTGCTCCGGTGGCGGCGGCGGCGCCCAGACTGCCGTTCTACTACTACCACATGCCGGCGATGACGGGGGTACGCCTGCCGATGACTGACTTTCTGCGACTCGGGGGGGAACGCATTCCGAATCTCGCCGGCATCAAGTTCACGGACGAGGACCTGATGAGCTACGCGCAATGCCTGAACTTCGACAACGGGCGGTTCAACATTTTGTTTGGGCGCGACGAAATCCTGCTCGCCGCGTTGGCCCTGGGAGCGACGGGGGCCGTCGGCAGCACTTACAACTACATGGCGACGATCTACCACAAGGTGCTGGAGGCTTTCCAGGCCGGTGATCTGGACGGGGCGCGGCGCTGGCAGGGGCTTTCGATCCAGATCATCGCCGTGATGGCGCGGTATGGCGGCTTGCCAGCCGGCAAGGCGATGATGAGGATGACCGGTGTGGATTGTGGCCCGGTGCGCCCGCCACTCCGCAACCTGACGTCTGAGGATTACGAAGCGTTCCAGAAGGATTTGGAACGCGTGGGTTTTCCAGGGCAGGTGCCCAAGATGGTTTTGGGCGAACGGCAACCGGCTCTGGCTGCGGCATGATGAATGGATTGCCGATGAATGCTTCAAACCTGGGAGCTCGTAGTAAGGGACGGTTGCTGGACAGGCTTCCGTTCGCCAAGACGCTGGCGCGCCACTGCCGCGTAGCGGGCGTCCGGTTCGTCGCGCTGTGCTTCATGGGCGGTCCTGCGTTCGCTGCTCCGAGCAACCTGTTGGAACAGACGGATGTCTTCGTCTCCGGCAACGATGGTTACCACACTTACCGCATCCCCGCAGTTGTGACGACGAAAGGGGGCGCGCTGCTGGCGTTTTGCGAGGGCCGGGCGAACACCCGCAGTGACTCGGGGGACATTGACATGCTGGCCAAACGCTCGACCGATGGCGGCAAGAGTTGGAGCCGGCAACAACTCATCTGGTCGGACGGCACCAACACCTGCGGAAACCCCGCGCCGGTCGTGGACCAGGAAACCGGCATCGTCTGGCTGCTGATAACGTGGAACGATGGCGCGGACAAGGAGAACGCCATCGGTTATCGTAAAGCTCGGGATACCCGCCGCGTATTCATCGTGCAGAGCACGGACGAAGGGATGACGTGGTCCAAGCCGAAAGAAATCACCTCGTCGGCAAAGCGCTCGGACTGGGGCTGGTACGCGACCGGTCCGGTGAACGGCATCCAACTTACGCGCGGCGCGCATCGGGGACGGCTCGTCATCCCAGCGAACCATTCCTCTCTTTCCACCAGCACGCAGGTGGTGACGCGTTCGCACGTCATCTTCTCCGATGACCACGGCCAGACTTGGCAGATCGGCGGCATCGAAGACGAGAAGACAAATGAATCCACGCTGGTGGAGATGGCGGACGGATCGTTGCTTCATAACATGCGGTCGTATCAGGGCAAGAACCGCCGCGCAGTGGCGAGGAGCCAGGACGGCGGCTTGACGTGGTCCAAGGTCACACTCGACGAAACACTGATTGAGCCGGTTTGCCAGGCGAGCATCCTGCGCTATTCCTGGCCGGAAGCAACCAAGCCGGGCATCGTCCTGTTTTCCAACCCCGCCAGCACCAAGCGTGAGAAGCTGACGATTCGATTGAGCTACGACGACGGCGCGACCTGGCCTGTCAGCCGGATGCTGCATGCTGGAGCTTCCGCGTACTCGTGTCTTGTCGTTTTACCGGATCGAACGGTCGGTTGCCTGTACGAGAGCGGCGAGAAGAACCCCTATGAGAAGATCGTACTCGCCCGATTTCCAGTGACCTGGCTGAGCGGTGAGCATGCGAACTGAGTCCTCCTGCAAGAGGGTGGCTCCTGTTTGGGGCGCTGCTGGAAGCTTCCACTGGCAGGCGAAGCGATCAGAGTGGTGTCGGGACTGAACTCGAGGCCGAGGAGTGTTTTTCTCCTACGGCCTGACCGGCTCATCGCCGAGCAGATTGGCAAGCGTCGGCTCCATAGCTTCCGCCCAAAGTCGGTAACCAAACGGAGACGGATGCAGGAAGTCGCGCATGATCTCCTTGGGGATTCTGCCGTCGCGCCCGATGAAGAGGTGGCCGATGTCGAGGAAGTGAATCCACTTACCGTCGTCCAGCTTGTGGAGTGCTTGATTTACCTGGAGCACCTTGGCGCGCTGGGGATTGAAGTCTTCGCGGAACGGGAAGATGCCGAGCAGCAGAATCTTCGTTTCTGGCAGCTTCTCCCGTAGCTTCACCACCACCGCCGTCACGCCTTCGAGGAGCATCCGGGGGGTGTTGGATTCATCGGGCGCGTTGTTCACGCCGATCAGCACCACGGCGACCTTCGGATGCAGCCCGTCGAGATTCCCGTGATCGAGCCGCCAGAGGACGTGCTGGGTGTGGTCGCTGCCGATGCCGAGGTTTAGTGCGTTGCGGTGTGTGTAGTACTTCGCCCAAACCTGTTTGCCGTTGCCTTCCCAACCCTGCGTGATGGAATCGCCAACGAAAATGAGCTGGGCCTTGCCGGCGTTCTCCTTCACGCGCTGGTTCAGTCCCAGAAACCGGTTCGTGCCCCTTTCATCCGTGCGCGGGATGGGGATGACGCAGCGGTTGGTGGCGGACGGTGCGTTGGTCTGGGAGAGGCCGGAGGTGATGGCCAGGAGCAAGCCGGCGAGACTCAGGCGGAGGAAGGTGTTGGTTCGCATATCCGAGTCAGATGGCACGTGGTTGGAGCAGTGGAATCGGAGACCAGGCAGAGTCAGGGCATCAAGACGAAACCCACAGGTCAAAACGTGTTGGGACTTTTTCAACCATCGTACGACAATGCGGGAAGGTTGCACCCATCTCGGCCGATCCTGCAAGACCGGATCATCCCGGATCATCCCGGATCGTCTCAGCGTGCAGCCAGCGGAGCACGCCGTCTCAATCGGGCTGACTTTCGCCTGCGGAACTTCCTTGGCTTGCGCCGAGGAATGGAGTCGGAGAAGGTAGTGTGAGACAATCAGTGATACCAAAGCCACAGCTTGGAAGGTTAGTGGAGCGGTCCGCTCCGCTGCAGGAGACGCCGCCGCCGGATTCGACCCCGCGTCAAGACGAGGTGGGTGAAGTGGCCTGTTTCCATTGCGGCACGCCCTGTGGCGGGGTGGTGGTTCGCAGCCACGACAAGGCATTCTGTTGTCACGGTTGTCTGACCGTGTTCGAGTTGCTTTCCGAAAGCGGCTTGGGCCACTTCTACGACCTGGGCAAGCAAGCAGGCATTCGTGTGAAAGCCGCCGCGCGTGAGGATCAGTTCAAGCATCTGGACGATCCAGCGGTGGCCGAGCGGTTGCTCGACTTTTCCGACGGTAAGACCAGCCGAGTGACGTTTCGCGTGCCGGCGATCCATTGCGTGGCGTGCGTGTGGTTGCTGGAAAACCTCTTCCGCCTGCACCCGGCCATTGGGGAGACGCGCGTGAACTTTACGAAGCGCGAAGTTGCCATCGTGTTCGATCCGGCGAAGGTGAAGCTCAGCGGCTTGGTCGCGTTGCTGAGTTCGCTCGGTTACGAGCCGGTCTTCAACCTGGCGGATCTTGACGAGCGCAAGACTTCGCCGGTTCCGCGCACGTTGTGGCTGCAGATCGGCATCGCGGGTTTCGCCTTCGGGAATGTGATGATGCTGAGCTTTCCGTCATACCTCGGTCTCGAAGGCGGGAGCAGTCCGGGGATGCGGCTGTTCTTCGGCGTGGTCTCGCTGGGGCTGACGTTGCCGGTGGTGACTTATTGCGCCGCGCACTATTGGCGGTCGGCGTGGCTCTGCGTGCGTCAGCGGATGCTCACCATCGAACTGCCCATCGCCGCCGGTTTGGTGGCGTTGTTCGCGCAGAGCGTTTGGGAAATCTTGCGTGGCACCGGGTCGGGCTATCTCGATTCCCTGTGCGGATTGATCTTCTTCCTGCTCTGCGGCCGGCTGTTCCAGCAGAAGACCTACGATCGGCTTTCATTCGATCGCGATTACAAATCGTTCTTCCCGCTAGCTGTGGTACGGAAGGCGGCGAGCGGTGAAGAAACCGTGGCGTTGGCGCGATTACGGGTCGGGGACCGTTTGCGGCTGCGGCACGGTGAACTGATTCCGGCGGACGCGCGACTCCTGAGCGGGGCGGGCATCGTGGACTACAGTTTCGTGACCGGCGAATCGGAACCGGTGACCTGCCGGCCGGGCGACTACCTTTACGCCGGCGGTCAACAAACGGGCGGCGGTATCGAGGTCGAGATCGCAAAGCCGGTTTCGCAAAGCTACCTGACGTCCCTGTGGAGCCACGCCGCGTTCGCGAAGGAACGGGTTACGACGCTCAATACGCTGACCAACCGGCTGAGCCGCTGGTTTGTCGTCGTGGTGGTGTTCACCGCGACCGGCGCGGCGGCGTACTGGCTGGCGAACGATCCCAGCCTGGCCGGCGGAGCGTTTACCGCGGTGTTGATCGTGGCGTGTCCGTGCGCACTGGCGCTGGCCGCGCCGTTCGCCCTGGGCACGGCGCAACGCTGGCTGGCGCGACGGAACATCTTTCTTAAGAATCCACAGGTGCTGGAGACCCTCGCCCGCGTGGACACCATCGTGTTCGACAAGACTGGCACCCTGACGGAAGCGCGACGCGGCGGCGTGAGCTTTGTGGGGGAACCGCTGACGACGGAGGAGACGTTGTGGGTGTGGACATTGGCCCGGCATTCGACGCATCCGCTGGCGCGTCAGATTGCAGAGGCGCTCGCAGCGAAGGTTTCCAAACCAGCGGTACCGCAGATTTCCGATGCTGCTGATGCTGGGAAAGTCCGGGGTCCGGCGGCAACGGGAGCGCCCGCCGGCTTGGAAGCCGGCGAGACAGCCGGTTGGGAAACCTGCGCTACGGCGGGAGTCTGCGCCAGGTTCAAAGAGCATGCTGGCCGGGGCATTGAAGGGCGCGTTGCGGAAAGAGAGCTGTGGCTGGGTTCGGAGGCGTGGTTGAAGTCGCGGGGGGTGGCGGTGGCCGGGCCCGCGGCAGGCAGTAGTTCGGTGGTTCACTTGGTGATGGCAGGCGTTTACCGCGGGCATTTCTGTGCCGGCAGCGTTTTGCGGCCAGAGACGGCGGATTTGATCGCCAGCCTTTCTTCGCAATGCGAGTTGGCGCTGTTGAGCGGTGACAACGAACGCGAGCGCGGGACGTTTCGGGGGTTGTTTGGCGGGGACGCCAGGCTCCGCTTTAACGAAAGCCCGCTGGGCAAGCTGGATTTCATCCGTGAGCTTCAGCGAAGCGGCAAGACCGTGATGATGGTGGGCGACGGTTTGAACGATGCGGGGGCGCTGCGGCAGAGTGACGTGGGGGTGGCGGTGGTGGAGAAAGTGGGGGCGTTTTCGCCGGCGAGCGACGTCATCCTGGAGGCGAGCATGGTGCGGCGGCTGGCGATGTTGTTGCGGTTCGCGCGGCTGAGCGTTCGCGTGGTGTACGTAAGCTTCGCCATTTCGGTTGTTTACAACGTCGGCGGAATCAGCTTGGCGGCGCGGGGGTTGTTCTCCCCGCTGGTCAGCGCGATTCTGATGCCGGTGAGTTCGGTGACGGTGGTGGCGTTCGCCTGCGGCGCGACGACCTGGGCGGCGAAACGGTTGAAGTTGCTGGCGGGTTGAGCCGCGAGGGCAGGCTGATTCGCGTTGGGTTTTGGCTGGCGATTCTCGTCGACCTTTTGCATTCTTCGGGCCGGTGACCCCGGTCGGACGACGCTTGTGGCTGGCTGGCTGGTTGCCACGCGAACGAGAACATGAGCGTCATTTTGATATTGATACTCGCCAGCCTGGTGGTGGCCGGGGGATTCCTCCTGGCCTTCATCTGGGCCGTGAAGTCGGGCCAGTATGAAGACACGGAGACGCCGTCCATGCGCATCTTCATGGACGGAGACGGCCTGGATTCCAAGCCGCAGCCGCCCGCAGAAGCCAAACCCAGCCATCCTATCGCATGAACGTCGAAACCTTCAAATACGACAACCGAAGCGTCCGCGCGTATGCGATCGCCACGGCCATCT
>CAYJNU010000139.1:0-10312 GCA_964371005.1 uncultured Verrucomicrobiota bacterium
GCGTGGACCTCTACGTCGGCGGCACGGGACACGCCGTCCTGCACCTGCTCTACGCCCGCTTCTGGCACAAGGTCCTTTTCGATCTCGGTTACGTCTCCACGCCCGAGCCGTTCTTCAAGCTCGTCAACCAAGGTCTCATCCTCGGCGAAGACGGCCAGAAGATGTCCAAGTCCCGCGGCAACGTGGTGAACCCGGACGAAATCCTCGTCGAATACGGCGCGGACGCGTTCCGACTCTACGAGATGTTCATGGGCCCGCTCCAGGACTCGAAGCCGTGGAACACCAAGGGCGTCGAAGGCGTCTATCGTTTCCTCGGCCGTGTCTGGCGGCTGTTCGTGGACGAGCAAAGCGAGACGGAATTCGAGCAGGCGGAAACCACCTCCGACGCCAACAAGCCGGACGAGTTATTGAACCTCATCAAGGTCAACCCCGCCGTCAAAGACGTGCCCGCCACGCCAGCCCAGTTGAAGGCGCTGCATGCCTGCATCAAGAAAGTCACCGAAGACCTCGACGGCATGCGCTTCAACACCGCCATCTCCGCGATGATGGTTTTCGTGAACGAAGCGATGACGTGGGAAACCAAGCCGGTTTCGGCGTTGCGGACGTTTCTGCAACTGCTCCAACCTTTCGCACCACACGTCGCGGAGGAGCTGTGGGCGAAGGTGAACACTCTACATCCAACCTTCAACAATCAACCGCCAGAGGGCCTGCCTTACGCGCCGTGGCCCAAGTTTGACCCGGCCTTGTTGGTGGAAGACACGTTGGAGATTCCGGTCCAGGTGAATGGCAAGTTGCGCGACGTGATTCGTGTTCCGGCCAACGCTGACACTCCCACAATCGAAGCCGCCGCCAAGGCTTCCGAGAAGGTGCAATCGTTTCTGGCAGGCAAGACGATCAAGAAGATCATCGTCGTGCCGAAGAAGCTGGTGAACATCGTGGCGGTCTGAGGCCAGCCACCGCTGCGGGCGGTCTTACCACCAGAACACCGGACCGCTTCCCGCAGCCCGGACGTGCATGTCGTCGAACTTGCGCCACTCGACGTGCCCATCCAGCATGGCCAGGTTCCCGCCCGCGGGCAGGAATCCAGCCATGTGCGAGGTCCGGTGCGCCTTGGACGGCAAACTGATCACGGCCGATCCGTTGCACCGTCAGCGGGTGCCCGCCCGGATCATCGTGGAAAAGGGCGGTGAGTATTTCTTCCAGATTAAAGGCAGCTTGGGCTTTACTTCGAAACCGCTGGAGAACGAAGAATGCTTCGCCCCTGCCGGAATCGCTTGTCGCCAAAGATCGAACCAGTTACACCGTACGGAGTCCAAGAGATCAGGGTTATGCCTATACCGGTCATCAGCATTGCTCAGATGCGCGAATGGGAGCAGGCCACCTGGGCCTCCGGCCAAACCGCCGCCACAGTCATCCAGTGCGTGGGCGCGTTGGTCGCCCGCCGCGCACTCACGCTCACTCGTCCTGGCCAGCGCGTCCTGCTGCTGGCTGGCAAGGGACACAATGGCGACGACACGCGCGCCGCTCGTGAACATCTTGCAGATCGCAACACGGACTTGATCGAGGTTCACGATCCGGCGATGGAACTCTCGCGGCTGGGTCAGTTCCTGGCCAAACAGCCGGAGCTGGTCTTGGATGGCTTGTTCGGCATCGGTCTCGATCGTCCTTTGGACGAGGGATGGTGCGCCTTCATCCAGAGGTTGAACGAGGCTCGCCTGCCCGTCCTGGCGGTGGATGTGCCGTCGGGCCTCAATGCCGACACCGGCGAAGTGATGGGGGCAGCGGTCCGGGCACAACTTACACTCACGCTGGGCGCACCCAAACCCGGCTTGTTGCGCATCGGGGCGGTGGAATTCACCGGGCGCGTGGAGCTGCTGCCGGAAATCGGGCTCACCCCGTGTCCGCACACCAGTGAATTGAACTGGACATTGCCTCAGGATTTCCTGGGCTTTCCACCCCCCCGGGCGGCGGCCAGTCACAAGGGCAGCTTCGGTCATCTGGCCATCGTGGCGGGGAGTGCCGGGTACCATGGCGCCGCGGTGCTGGCCATGCGGGGGGCGCAGCGCGCCCAACCGGGCTTGGTAACGCTCGTCACGGCGGAATCAGCTTATCCATGGGTTGCTTCCCAGGTGCAGGCGGCAATGTTGCGCCCGTGGACAGCCGACTTGAAACTGCCCGGCAACTTCAGCGCGTTTCTGTTCGGACCGGGCCTGGCCGCGCCCGATTTGCCGCCAGATATGCAAATGGCAGTCCGACGGATGTGGCGCGATTCCACGTTGCCGGTGGTGGTGGACGCCAGTGCACTCGACTGGTTGCCGCTGGATCCCGTACCGAAGAACGCTCTCCGCGTCATCACGCCCCACCCGGGTGAAGCCGCGCGGCTGCTCGGCGCCCCGGTGCCGCAAATGCAGGCGGATCGCGTGCGGGCGGTGCGCGAAATCTCGCGGCGTTTCGGCAACTGTTGGGTGGTCTTGAAGGGCCATCAGACTCTGGTGGGACGTAGTGCGGGCGAGATGTTCGTGAACAGCTCTGGAAATCCCCATCTTGCGCAGGGCGGCAGCGGCGATGTCCTGGCCGGCTACATCGCCGGTCTGCTCGCGCAACCGGATTTGCAGGCCAATCCGCTGCAAACGATCCGCTACGGCGTCTGGCAGCACGGCGCGGCGGCTGACTGGCTGCAGAGCCGACAACGCAACTGGATCATCGAAGACCTGGTCCAAGTGATCGGAAACAGTCCGCCCTGAGACTACGGCCCAGACGGATTTCGATGTGAGCGGATTATTCTACAATCTCGGACGCCAGTTTGGCCGCGCCGCCTTGCCGACCGTCCGCAAGGCAAAGTGGTTTTATGACGGCCTGGCGGGCGATGAAGAAGAATCACTCCGGGCGGAGACTGCGTTGGGCAACGCGCTGGCCACTGAATTGCGGGCTACCACGCAGCCGGCGAATGATCCCGCGATCGCGGCGTTGGTCGGCGAGCTATGCCAGCGATTGAGCGGATCTGTTCGTGACAAACGGCGCGCGTTTCAGTGCGAAGTGATCTGCGGCGATTCTCCAAACGCCATGGCCTTGCCGGGCGGATTCATCTTTGTCAGCCAACCGCTGATTGACCTCTGTGAACGCTGTCCTAACGAACTGGCATTTGTGATCGGGCACGAGATGGGACACATCATCCGTCGGCACGCCTGGGACCGGATGGTGAACGAGGCGATCCTTCGGGTGGCCTCGGTCGCCACCCTGCGTGCTGGCATGTTGGGCGGCTGGCTGCGCCAGAGTGGCTTGGGACTGCTGCAAAGCGCCCACGCACGCGGCTGTGAACTGGAAGCAGACGAATTGGGTCTCCGTCTCGCGACCGCGGCACGCTTCGCTCCCGGAGGGGCCGAGGCGTTGCTGCGACGCGTCGAGCGCTTGGGAACAGACCCGGGCGTTCTCGGCCCATATCTGGCCTCGCATCCTGCCGCTCCCGAACGGATTGCCCGGCTGGAGCCGATCACGCGCCGACTTCGCGAGGCCGCCTCCGTCACTTCCTCTGACTAAGGTGGCGTCACGCGGAGAGCCCCCAATCCGCACCCGCCTCCTGGACCGTCGTCGAGGCGGCGGTGGCAGTTGAACCCTGGTCACCACGATCCCGTTTACTTGAACGAAGGGACGGTTCTCTCACCTTTGAGCCGTTGCCTCACAAGGAGCTTGTTCAACCAAACCCAGACGGTGCCGGCTCGCTGTCGGCAAGACAACACGGCAGCGGCTGCCGGCCGCGTTGACAAAAACCGCGCGGCAAGTCAATGATCGTGCATGAAGCCCTGCTGCTCCAGCCGATACCGGACCGACCGGGGCGCACGTCATTTGTCCACTATCCGGCCTCCTGCGTGTGCTGCCTTTGCACTGATTGAGTTGCTGGTGGTCATGGCCATCCGGCATTTTCGAGCGCGGACGCCGTGGAGTCTGCCGTGGAACCGGGCGTTTGACGTCGGTTATGCCTACCGCAGATCCAATTCTTTCCCCGCCGGGATTCAGTGAGCTGACAACCACCAGAGCAACACGATGAAAACCAAATCCAATCAACTCGCCACTTCGGCCGCCCTCGCAGCCCTCATCACCGCGACCGGCCTTGCCATCGCCACCGATTGGCCGCAGTGGCGCGGCCCGGATCGCAACGGTATTTCACAGGAGAAAGGCCTGCTCCAGCAATGGCCAAAGGAAGGTCCGAAGTTAGTGTGGAAGGTGACCGACATGGGCAAGGGTTACTCGACGCCCGCGGTGGTGGGCGACCGACTATATCTGCTCGCCAGTGAGGGACTCGAAAACGAATTCGTGGCGGCGGTCTCTGCGACTGACGGCAAACGCATTTGGACGACCCGCCTTGGAAACGTGGGCCAACCCAACCAGAAACCGGAGTTTCCAGCCGCCCGTTCCACGCCCACCGTCGAGCGCGAGTTCCTTTATGCGCTTGGCTCGGACGGCGACTTGGCCTGCCTTGAGCGCGACTCCGGAAAGATCCGCTGGCAAAAACATCTTCGCAACGACTTCGCCGGCAAGCCCGGCACCTGGGCTTACGCGGAATCGCCGCTGGTGGATGGCAACACCCTGGTCTGCACCCCCGGCGGTAGCGAGGCCACGATCCTGGCCCTGAACAAGAATACTGGCGACGTCCTTTGGAAGTGCGCGCTGCCTGAGGGCGATGAAGCGGGTTACGCATCGGCGATGGTCGTCGAAGTCGGCGGCATCCGCCAATACGTGCAGCTCCTGCAGAAGGGTCTGGTCGGGGTCGAAGCGAAGTCGGGCAAGTTCCTCTGGCGATTCGCGAAAGCCGTCAGCCGCTTCAATGCGAACATCCCGAGCCCGCTGGTCAGCGGCGACATGGTTTTTGTGGGCTCGGCCGGCACCGGCGGCGGGGCGGTGCGCTTGCAGGCGAAGGACGGCGGCGTTGTGGCAGAACCGCTCTATTTCGAGGCGAAGTTGCCCACAGCCATCGGCGGCACGGTCAAGGTTGGCGATTTCCTTTACGGCACGACTGCGCAAGCGATGTTGTGCGTGGACTTCAAGACCGGCCAGGTGAAGTGGGAAGAACGTGCCTTGGGCGCGGCTTCGCTGTGCTTTGCCGACTGTCGGCTTTATCTGCACGGCGAGAACGGCGAAGCGGCGTTGGTCGAACCTTCCGCAGATGGATATCGCGAGCGAGGACGGTTCATGCCGCCTGAACCACCGGTGCATCCCAACAACATGGAGAAAGCGTGGGCCTACCCGGTTGTCGCCAATGGAAGACTCTACCTCCGCGACCACGGTTGTCTGTGGTGCTACGCGGTGAAGTAGGTGACTGGAGTCAGGGGAGCAGGCGCTCCATCAGCCGTTGAGCAGCGCCCGGTCGCATCGTTCCGTTTTCCGGTGGCCGATCAGGGTTTGCTGCCAGCGTCAGCCGCCGTTCCCACCAACTCTGGCTCCTTCGACGGACCGAAGGCCACGTTGACTTCACTGTTCAGACGCACTTCGTCCCCGGAGAACTTCAGGCTGACGGTGTGGACAAACGGCGTCTCGCAGAGGCACAGCCGGGCGGTGAAGGTATCCTCCGTCGTCCAAGCTCCGCTGGCAGCGACGGCTTGAGGCTTCTCTGAGCCCCACAATGCCGGCCCCTTCTTCCACGTACGGTGGCCGCAGGAAACACGCGTCTCGACTCCATTCACTTGCAGGACGAGCGTCGGGGAGTCGGCTTGCGGGTTCTCCAGGGTGATGGATTCGACTCCGCGGGCATTGGTTGGAAACTGATACTTCCGACCAAACACTTTCGGTGGTGAAGCACTGCCTTCCTGCGGACGCAATGCCAGCCCTTTCAGAGCCTGGGAGAGTCTCGCCTGCGCCTCCTTATCGGAACGCAACCGGGACGCGGACATGGCCGGTAGCAACTTCTCCCAGACCAGATTCAAAACTGACTGCATATCTCGCACGCCGCTGGTGATGGCGATGACCGCATCCTGCTCTGGCAACACGATGCAGTACTGCCCAAACGCGCCGTCGCCGCGATAGCAACCGTTCCGACAACGCCAGAACTGGTATCCGTAGCCCTGGTCCCAATCGCTCTTGGGACTGCTGCCGTTGGAGGTCTGAAAGGATGTCGCCTCGCGCACCCAAGCCGCCGGGATCAGTTGCTTTCCGCGCCATCTGCCTTCCTGCAGGTAGAGCTGACCCAAACGCGCGATATCTTCGGTGCGAATGCTCAGTCCGTAGCCGCCGAGGCAGATGCCCTCCGGGCTCTTGTCCCAGGTTGGGTTCTCAATGCCCAGCGGCGCGAAGAGGCGCGGGCGCAGGTAGTCCAGCAGCGACATGCCTGTGGTTTTCTCGACGATGGCCGCGAGCATGTAGGTCGCCGACGTGTTGTAGAGAAAGTGTGTGCCCGGTTTGAATTGCACGGGATGGTTGAGGAACACCTTCTTCCAAGCCTGATCCGGCGGGCGCGGTGGCTCCGTTTCGTGGCCGGTATTCATGCGGAGCAGATCGCGAATGCGCATGGCCTTGAGGTTGGCGCTTGGTTCGGCGGGCGCGTCTTCGGGAAAGAACTTCAGCACCTCGTCGTCCACGCTGAGCCTGCCTTCGGGGATGGCCAGCCCGATCGCCGTGGAGGTAAAGCTCTTGCTCAGGGAGAACAGAACATGAGGGGACTCCGCCGCATACGGTGACCACCAACCCTCCGCAATCACCTTTCCGTGCCGCAGCATCATGAAGCTGTGCAGGGAATCAATGTCCCGATCCGCCGCTTCAACGAAAGAAAGGATAGCGGCAGAAGACACGCCCTGAGCCTCGGGATTGCTGCGGGGCAGCTCCACTCCGAGGGCCAGACGCACACCGGCAAGAAACACGATGGCAAGGTGGACTTTCATTCTCATGGGCGGAGCATCCCGTTTCGTCGCCTGCTCCTCAATGCAAAACGGCATCAGCTTGGGCTGGACACGCAAAGTGGCTGGCCTACTTTCTCGGCGTGCTCATTGCCTTCAACAAGCCATACGGCGTGCTTTCCCAGTTCACGGTGGAAACGCCGGGCCAGCGTACGCTTGCCGAGTTTGGCTTCCCGAAAGGAGTCTATCCCATCGGTCGGCTGGACGCAGATTCCGAAGGTTTGCTGTTACTGAGCGATGAACCGGATTTGAACCAACGCCTGCTCCATCCGCGCCACGCCCACGAGCGCGAGTACTGGGCGCAAGTGGAACGCATCCCGACGCCGGAGTCACTGGAGAAGCTGACCCGCGGTGTGGTGATCCAAGCCCGCCGCACCCAGCCCTGCCGCGCATGGATTCTTGAGCCGCAACCCGGCGTGGGGTTCGCTGTTTCCGGCGAGCCGTCGGTTATCCACGCAGACGACAGCAGCGCGCCGGAAACAGGTCGCTCGACCACTGCGCCAATCCTTCCGCCGCGAGACCCGCCGATTCGGGTTCGCAAGACCGTGCCCGACTGCTGGATTGGCCTGGAGCTGATCGAAGGCAAGAACCGCCAGGTCCGCCGCATGACCGCCGCCATCGGACATCCGACGCTGCGCTTGGTGCGCGTACGCATCGGGGCGTTGCGGCTTGACGCCTTCCGCCCCGGGGAGTGGAAGGAACTCAACCAAGAGCAACGCCGGGCAGTCTTTTCGTGAGAACAGGAAGGACGCGACTGCTCTCTGCCCGCCGCATTCGCGACGTGGTTCATCAGATGCGGCCGCGGCAAAGCCTGCGCGCACACGTGCCCAGCGGCAAGCGATGCCAGGCGTACCCCGACCAGCGTTCCCCCTCAGCCCTTCCGCTTCGACTGCGGAGTCAAAGCCCGGTGGACCCGGAGCACCTCGGGCAGCTTGTAATGCCGCTTGAGCCCCACCTCCCCCCGCAGTCCCGACGGCGCCCGGGGTATGACCTCCGGGAAACTCCGCTCCACCCGGTCACGCAGGCATTTCTGTCCGGCCTTGGACGCCCAGTAATCGTCCTCCACCTTCGAGAGCGCGATGCCCGCCTCTTCAGACGTCAGATTCTCGTGTTTCGCCAGCGCCCAAACCAGTTCCGGATCACCCGGCAGACTGACCGGGAACGGCACGAACTTCAGCTTCACCTCCTGCTCGTCGCTCGTCTCCACCACCGGTCGCACCTTGATCTCCGTGCTGAACTGACCCCCGTCCGGCATGGACACCTCCACCGCGAGGCTCTGGTTCTTCCGGTTCGGCTGGAGCGTAACGTCGCCCTCGGCAAACGCCGCCGCGAACTGGAGCGTCACGTCCTCGACCGTCTTCGGTTCGAGGTTCGGCAGCTCGACGCGGTTGCAGAACTTCTCGAACGCCGTCGTCTTGGCTTTCGCTTTCAGTTCGCTTTCGACTGCTTGATAAATCTTGCCCGCCAGTTCCGGATCATGGGTGGCTTTGGGCAGCACTTTCTTCAACAACGCCAGCAACTTCGCTTCGTCGTTCGGTTTCGCTTTCGATGTGTTCTTGCTCATGAATTCAAATGGGCCGCTGGTATGCACCATTCGGAGCGCAAGTGCAATGCGCATCGATGAAATAATCGCGCCGTCAATAACCTCATCGCGGCCACCTGCGCTGGTGAGGACGGGCAGCGAACCGCGTATTGCCACGGATTTAAGAGGTGTTACACTTCTTGCATGAGCGCAATCGAGCTGGTCATTGAGCGGGTGAAACAACTGGACGAACCCCGTGCGCTCCAACTGTTGACCTGGTTGCAGGGACAGACCCCCGCAGCGGCGCCGACCCGGCAGCCGGCAGGCGCGATGGCGATGCTAGGCTTCGCACGTCGGTTTCGACCGGTTCCCCGTTCCACCGCCGATTGGATGAAGGAACTGCGTGCCGGGGAGCGTGAGTGATGGCCTGGGTGGTGGACACCTGCCTGCTGATTGACATCGCCGAAGCCGATCCGACGTTCGGCGTGGCGTCCGCCCGGCTGCTCGACCGCAAACGTGCGGACGGCCTCGCCATCTGCCCCGCCTCGTACGTGGAACTGTCGCCTGTGTTCAACGGCGATCAGACCGCTCAGAACGAGTTCCTCTTCAACCTCGGCGTGGCGTGGCCGGAAGCTTGGAATCAGGCGGACACCGAGGAAGCCCATCGCGCCTGGCACCGTTACGTCGCCGCCCGCCGCATCGCTCACGTTCCGAAGCGCCCGCTGGCCGATATTCTGATTGGCGCGTTTGCGTCGCGGTTCGACGGGCTGCTGACGCGCAATGAGAGCGACTTCAGGACGGCGTTTCCGGGCCTGGCGGTCGTCACTCCGTAAGCCTCGCGTGCGTTCCTCACGTGGTAGTCCTCCGCGCTCGAAAACCGTGCTCGACAGAAATTTCCGTCGCGCTTAGTGTCGCTGCGAGAAACAGGATTGTCGCAACTCCGCTTCAGCCATTATCTGTTAGCCCAAATGAAAACGCTCTCCCCAGATAAAATCGAGTGCCTTTTGGGAATCCGAGCGTTCGATGCTCACCCACTCGACATCCTGGGGTATGGCTACTCCTCGGAAGGTGCGCGACGCTTTCGTGCCGAGCGGCCCAATTTTCTGCCCCAGATTGCCTCGTACGTGCGAAGTGTTCTGGCGGGAGCGGGCATTTTCCCGAGAGAAACCAATCTCAACGATCCTGGTTACAGCACACTCATCCGAGCCGATGGGGCATCGTTCATAATCAGCGGCATGGAGGAGATTGGTTTCAGCAGGTTTGGGCGATTCTCCTCTGGACCAATGTCCGAGACGGAAGCAATCCATGAGTATATCCGGAGAGTTTCGAATCCCGATTACGTCCGCTTTCCAAATCCGATGAGCTAACCGGGCGCTCGGAAGTCCGGGCTCTGGTTCGGCCTCGTCCCGCGTGACGATTCGGGCTTTGACTTGTCGTTAACTCCAGCCGAAGGATTCGTCCATAGGCAATGCATGGACAAAACAAACATCAGCCAGAACGCGAACGGCGCGGACGACCCCTCCGCGCCGGAGGTGCTGCAACGACTCATCCACCAAGCCGAGCGCGCGGGGGCGAGCGATATCCATCTCCAAATGCGCGGCAAGGTCGCGGAGGTTTGCTTCCGGCTCGATGGCGTCCTCACGCCCACGTCGGAGTTGGCCGAGAACATCGCCGAGCGCGTGTTTGGCCGGATTAAGTTCCTCGCCCGGCTCAAGACCTACCAGGATTCGCTCCCGCAGGACGGGCGCATTGACCGGCAGGAGGTCAGCGCACAAAACGACATCCGCGTGGCCACGTATCCGACCGTCACCGGCGAGAAGATCGTGCTCCGGCTGTTTAACACAGCGATCATCAAAGCCCTGGGCGAGCTGGAGTTCCCAGCAGATGCCTGTGTGGAGTTGGACCG
>CAYJNU010000139.1:10322-17154 GCA_964371005.1 uncultured Verrucomicrobiota bacterium
CTGTTGCTCACCGGACCAGCGGGCAGTGGCAAGACGACGACGATTTACGCGTGTCTCCGTGCGCTGGCCGAACTGGGCGGGCGGCACGTCATCACGGTGGAAGACCCGGTGGAGCAGATCGTGCCGGGCATCATGCAGACGGAGGTAAACGAGGCGCAGGGGCTGGATTTCGCCCGCGCCGCGCGGCATCTGTTGCGGCAGGACCCGCAGGCGCTGATCCTCGGCGAGATTCGCGACGAAGAGACCGCCAACATCGCTGTCCGCGCCAGCCTTACAGGGCATCTGGTGATCTCGACCTTACACGCGGGATCGTGTCGTGGCGTATTCGAGCGGCTGCTGGCCATGTGCAGCGATCACTCGGCGGTGGCGGCGGCGGTGGAACTGGTGTTGAACCAGCGGTTGATCCGACGGCTCTGCAGCTATTGCCAGGGCAATGGCTGTACGACGTGCCTGCAGACAGGCTACAAAGGCCGGCTGCCGCTCGTGGAGTGGTTACGCGTCAATGATGTCATGCGGCAACGCGTTGCGTTGCGGCAATTGGAAGGCTTCGTCGCCAAACCTTCGCTCGCCGAGAGCGCCGAAGCGTTCACGCGGCGGAAACTCACCAGCAAGCCGGAGGTCAGCCGCGTGTTGGGAGTCGGTCTGGACTAATTCTGCATTGAACGTTTCCAAGACGCCTGGCAGCGGCGGGTGGAGGTGGAGGGTTTTCCGGTCTGCCACCCTGACGACATCATCGCCAGCAAGGCCGCCACGAATCGGCAGAAGGACCGCGAATCGTTGCCGCGTCTCCGATCGTTCCGCGAATACTGGTTGCGACACCGACTCGTTTGACCGTGTCCGCCGGCAGGCATCTCGCCGCGGCCGATCGGCATGCCCATTTTTGTGGCATGGAAGGTCGCTCTTCTTCCTGGTCCTTTCCAGCAATCTCCCTGCGTGACGATTCTCCAGCAGCCCGGTCGTATCGGTGTGAGATGGAAAACACAGTGACGCTATGAGCCAGGACGAATTTGCCTTTTTCAACCAGCAACTGGCCGCGATGCTCCGCGACGGCATCCCGCTGGAAGGTGCGTTGCGCCGGCTGTGCGGGGAAATGCGCCGCGGCCCGTTGCGTGATGAGTTGCAGCGGCTCGAAGCCGATCTGGCCAAGGGCACGCCGCTGGCCCAGGCCCTCGCGGCGCGGCAACTCCCCGAGCTCTACGTGCGCATGATGCAGGTGGGGGCAAAGAGCGGCGATCTGCCGGGGGCGCTCACGCTGCTCGCCGATTACTTCCAGCGCCAAAACAACCTCTGGACGCGGCTTAAGGGGCTGATGGTCTATCCGTTGATCGTGCTCTTCGCCGCGTTCGCGTTGTCCGGGTTGCTGGCCGTGATTTGGGTCAAAGCCGTGCGACCGGGTTGGTTCGACCTGATCTACGGACTCATGGATGGCACGCGATTGCCGGCGTTCACCCGACTCACCATGCCGCTACTGGAGAACCTTTGGGTCTATCCCACCTTCTTTGGCCTGCTGTTCGTGCTCGCTGTCCTGGCGCTGACGTGGCCTCCACTCCGACAAAAGGTGCGATGGCGGCTGCCCGCGTTCAAGGAAGCCAGCGTGGCCCGCATGGCCGCCTCGATGCATCTGCTATTGAAAGGCGGTGTCGCCTTGCCCGACGCCATCGCGCTTGTGGCACAACTGGAATCCGGCAAGGCGGCGGAAGACTTACGGGGCTGGCTCACCAACCTGTCGGCTGGCCAGACCAAATTCACCGAAGTAACCGCGCAAAGCCGTGTATTTCCGCCGCTGTTCGTCTGGCTGGTGTCCAATGCGGGCGAAGACCTGGCGGGCGGTTTCCGGCGAGCGGCGGAGATTTACGAAGCGCGCGCAGCCTACCGGGCGGAATTGGGCCTCTACGCGGCGTTACCGGTGTCCGTGTTATTCCTCGGCGCGATCATCCTTTCGCAGGGCTTCGTGCTGGTGAGCGGGTTCCTGGTGTTTGTTCAATTGCTGAACGGAGTCGGCTGATATGGATGCGCTGATTCAACCGTTGTTCGCGGACTTTGCCGACGGGGTGATAGCGCTGCTTCAATTCATCGGCGCATTCCTCGGTTACATTCTCCTCTTCGCCGTCCCGATCGGCGTGCTGGCGGCAGGCATCCACTTCTGCCTGTCCCTGCCACTGCGCCGACGCGAGCGGGCGCGATTCTTTCTCGATCTCCTGGAAACGGGGATGGCACGGGGACACTCGGTCGAGCAAACCGTGCTGGGCGTGGCCACGAGCCGCGATCGCACACTGGGCGTCCGCTTTCATCTGCTGGCGGCCCACATCGAAAATGGGCTGCGGCTGGACGCCGCGTTGGAACGGGTGCCACGCCTGTTGCCGCCGCCGGTGGTAGCGATGCTCCGCGTGGGCGAGCGACTGGGCGATGTGCGCCGCGTGCTGCCGGCCTGCCGCGAGTGGTTGCGTGAACGGCCCGCCAGCGTTCAGAGCGCGTATCATTATCTCATCATGCTGCTGCTGGTGTTCTCGCCGGTCGCGATGTTCCTATTGATCAGTCTCAACGTGTTCGTTTGGCCGAAGCTGACCGAAGTGTTCCTTGGTGTCGGCGAAGGTTATCCCCTGCCCGCCATCACCCGCCTCGCGCTGGCTTCTTCCCGTTGGCTGGTGATCGCGCAGTTGATCTTCATGCTCGGTCTGCTTCTGGCGACGGTGCTTTACCTGGGCGGACCGCGGCTGTCGCGCTGGCTGCAATTGGGCATCTTCCCGTTCGCCGACTGGCTGGCGTGGCGGATTCCATGGAAGCGAAAACGCCTGGTCCGCACGTTTTCGGCCACGCTGGGAGTCTTGCTCGACGGCGGCGTGCCCGAAGCGGAAGCAATCCAACTCGCCGCGGATTGCACAGCCAACGAAGTCGCGCGGCGGCGCGCCCAGCGCGTGGGGGCCGCCATCCAGCAGGGCGTCATACTCCAGGAAGCCGTGACTGCGTTTGATGACACCGGTGAATTCAAGTGGCGGTTGGCCAACGCCTGCCATGCCCGCGGTGGTTTTCTCCACGCGTTGAACGGCTGGCACGAGACGCTCGACGCCAAAGCGTTTCAACAGGAGGAAGCTTCGGCTCACGTCATCACCAGCGGGCTCGTGTTGTTCAACGGCGCGGTGGTGGCGCTCACGGCGACGGCAGTGTTTGCGGCACTCATCTTGATCATGGAAAGGGCGGCCACATGGTAACGATTCGCAAACTTCGACACGTTCCACTGAAGAGGCGACAGCGGGAATCGGGCGCGTTGATGACGGACCTGGTGGTCGGCCTGTCCATCTTCGCACTCGCGCTCCTGCCGTTGGGAATTTCCTTTGCCAGGGAAATGCAACTCCTACGCGCCAGCTACTGGCGAGCTGTGGCCATGGAAGTGGTGGATGGGGAAATGGAAATCCTCGCCGCTGGTGAATGGCAGGCGTTTGCCGATGGCCAATCGGCTTACGCATTCCACTCGCCAGCGGCGACGAACCTCCCACTTGGAAAACTGCAACTCACCAAATCCGGCAAGCACCTGCGCCTGGAATGGACATCCGAGGAACGCAAGGCCATTGGCGCCGTGGCGCGGGAGGTGACGCTCAAGTGAAGCCTCGATCACAAATCGGAAGAAGGTGGGAGTTGGATCGGCTCTTTGGCCTGGGTACTTCGGCGGGGGCATCACCAAGCCGCGATGCTTATGGAATGGGATGGCTGGCGAAGCGCGACGACGCTCTGGGCTTCTGCAGAGCAGCCCGGGTGATTTCGTGTAAACCGCCTTCCGCTGCGAGGCAAAGCGCCGTCGCCAATGTCGCTGTGCCGGCGCACGCCAAATTGCGGCGGCCCCGATTTCCTGCGCGCTGCTCCACCCGCTCCGGCTACATGCTGGTCGAGTGCCTCGTCTATATCAGCGTGCTCATGATCCTGCTGGGTCTGGGTTTCGCAGCGTTTTACTCCTGCTGGGACAAGTCCAAATCTCTCCGATATCACGCCGATGACATCACCCGCGCCCTGCGCGTCGGCGAGCATTGGCGGGCGGACATCCGTAGCGCCACTGGGCGGATTGTGGTCCACACGGCAGACGATGGCCAGATGGTGGAGATCCCGCGGGGAAGGGACGCCGTGGTTTACGTATTCACGGCGGGCCAGCTATCGCGCAAGCTGGCCTCAGCAGACCAATGGACCGTTGTGCTGCCCAAGGTTGCGACCTCGGAGATGCAGGCCGATCCGCGCACACGCGTCACCGCCTGGCGTTGGGACGTGGAACTCGTTCCCACCCGTGCCCAGGTACGCATCCCGCCGCGGTTCACCTTTGAAGCTGTGCCACATACCGTCCCATGAAAACGCGTCTTGCCAAACCCCGCTCTGGAATGGCTTTCAGCCGTAGCGCAGATTGTCGTCGTCGCGGTCGCACCGGTGAACGCGGGTCCGCCGTGGTGATCTTCCTTGCGTTGCTCGCGATCATGCTGGTGCTGGTGGCCGCGAATGGCAAAACGCTGGTGCTCTTGAAAAAGGAATTGCAGTTGATCGAGCACAAGCAAGTGCAACGTCTGGAGCGTTCCCAGACGAACGCGGTTTCGCCCGCTTCGCTGGAAGCCAAACCCACACCCGCTTTGCCATGACGACTCGTCCGCCCATGGACATGATTGAGGCAGTCAGACGCTCCATGCGCTGTTTCGTGTTCGGCCTGCTCTCCTTCATTCCCTTGCTCGGCCTCGCAACGGCCGCCCTTGCGTGGATTCATGGCCGGACGGTTCTGCGCCGACGTGGCCAGGAGTGGAATCCCGCCCTGCCCTATCTCCGCTGGGGACGCGTCTTGGGGTTGGTGGGAGCATTCTCCTCTTCCGTGTTGTTCGCCTTGCTGCTCGCCGCCATTCAGAGCGGCGCGTTCTCGCCGAGTGGCTGCACCAGCTATGGTTGACACTGATCTGCGCGACGACATGGCGTCGTCAACCCGGCAATCCTGACCCTACGATGATCGAACGTCCCGCCCGCGCGCATGCCCGAGTAATTGACTATTCGCTCCGCTGCTTCGTGTTGGGCCTGCTCGGGCTGTTGCCGGTGATCGGCTTTCCGCTGGCGCTTTTCGCGTTGACGACCTTCCGCCGCGTGTGCGTGGAAAACCAGGGTTGCTGGAATCCAGCCCGGAGCTATCTCTTGTGGGGATTTGCCTTCGGCTCGGCAGGTGCATTGCTATCGCTGGGACTGTTCTTCTTTGTGTTGCTGTCGCTGCTGGCAAATTTGTGAACCTGCCTCCTGCGCACTCCTGGTTCTCGATGTCATTGCACGGATGAATTTCGCCCCGATTGTTGAACGCGAGTTGCGCTTGCTGTCGCGACAGCGGTTCCTCTGCTACGCGCGAACCGGCGCTGCGGGTTGCGCGGCGCTCATGGCGCTGGGACTCATGTTTCTCAGCCTGAATGTGGGAGCGTCGCCGGTTGAGCTGGGACGAAACCTGTTTCTGGCCTCCACGGTGATGCTGTTCGCGGGCGCACTGTTTGCCGGACCCGTGCTGACGGCGGATTGCCTCAGTGAAGAACGACGCAACGGCACACTGGCCTTTTTGTTTCTGGCCAACCTGCGAGGGAGCGACATCGTGGCCGGAAAACTCGTCGCGCTGGCGCTGCCCGCCGCGCAATGTCTGTTGGCCGTGATCCCCATCCTCGGGATGGCATTCTTCCTGGGCGGCGTCACCGGCGGCGAACTGGCGCGCGTGACCTTGGTCCTCGCCGAGACCCTGCTCTTCTCGCTGTGCGCTGCCCTGGCTGTGTCCGCGGTGAGCCGGAACGGCATGCGCGCCGTGAGCGGCAGCGTGGTGGCGATACTGGCCGTGACCCTCGGGCTTCCCGGTTGCGCGGCCTTGCGCGCTGGGAGCCGAGGCGATTGGCCTTCGGTGTTCAGCCCGATAACCGGTTTCCTCCAGGCACAGGATCCGGCCTATGCCGGCTCTCCCCATGTGTTCTTGCAATCAGCCGCCGGTCTGCTGGCCCTGGGCATCGGGTGCTTAATCCTCGCCGTCTGGCGTTTGCCCGGTGCGTGGTTGCCAGACCTGAACGAATCGGAGGGCCGGCGCGCGCCGCTTCGGCAACACCGGGCGACAGGCACTCGATCCCGGCACCGGCGGCGACAGGCGCTCGACGCCCATCCGCTCGTCTGGCTGGCTGGGCGAAAACGCGTAAGCACGACGGCTGTCTGGGCGTTTATCATCGCCGCCCTGACCCTGTGCGGATGGGCTGGGCTGAGTGCGGGTCATTACTGGTTTCGGGGAGACGTTCTGTTCCCGACGTTCTACGCGCTGCACCTCGCGCTGAAGGTCGTGGTTGCCTGGGATGCGAGCCGGCGCTTCGCCGAAGACCGCGACAGCGGCGCGCTCGAACTATTGCTCTGCACGCCCGTCGCCGAGCACGATATCTGGCGCAGTTGGCTGATCGGACTAAAGCGAACCTACGTCGGACCCATGCTCACGCTCGGTACAATTGAGTTCGGATTGCTCGTGGCAGGAATGAGCACGACCGGTTGGTGGTTCAGCAGTGGGACCTGGGGGGCGGCGTTTGCCGCTGGCCTGCTGCTTTTCGTGGCGGACATCTACACGCTGTGCTGGCTGGGCGTCTGGCAAGGCACGGTCTCGCGCAATTCCACCCGCGCGTGTCTGCGGACGATGGGCTGGGTTTTGTTGGCTCCCGGAGCATTGTTCCTGGGCGGGTTGGGTGTGGTGGGTCTGGCCGGCTCCCGCATGGCGGCGGGGCTTGAACCCTTCTTGCTCGGCTGGTTTGTATTGGGATTCCTGGTGGACTTCGCGTGTTGTGGCCACGCGATGATGAAGCTGAGCGAGGCGTTCCGC
>CAYJNU010000140.1:0-16954 GCA_964371005.1 uncultured Verrucomicrobiota bacterium
GGGCAGCATCCGGTAGAGATACGGCGTGTAGCAGCCGATGAAGATGCAGAGCACCGAGGCGACGATCATGGCGGCGTTCATGTTCCAGACCGGGTCCTTCGCCTTGTCCCAAACTTCCTTCGAGCAATTGTTTTTTCCGAACCAGATGAAGTACGGCACCTTCAACCCGGTGTGGAGGAACGTTCCGGCCGAGGCCAGCATCAGGCCGAAGCCGACCCAGAGCTTGTGGCTCTCGAAACCGGCGGCGACGATCATGGATTTGCTGATGAAGCCGCTGAACAACGGGAACGCAGAGATCGAGAGGCCGCCGATGAGCGTGAACAGGAAGGTCCACGGCATCTTCGGATACAGCCCGCCGAGTTTGGTGAACCGGCTCTCACCCGTCATGTGCAGCACCGTGCCGCAGCCCATGAAGAGGAGGCCCTTGTAAAGGATGTGTGCGAAGGCATGGGCGCAAGCGCCGTTAAAGGCGAGGCGGCCGAACTCGGTGGAGGTGTCGGCGAGGCCGACGCCGGCGACCATGTAGCCGACCTGGCTGACGATGTGGTAGGCGAGCAGCCGGCGACTGTCGTTTTCGAGCACGGCATAGACGACGCCGTAGAGCGCCATGATCACGCCCAGCGGGATCAGGATTTCCAAGCCCGGCAAACCGCGCAGGAGCGCGTAAACAGCCGTCTTGGTCGTGAACGCGCACATGAAGACCGAGCCGTTGAAGGTCGCTTCGCCGTACGCATCGGGCAGCCAGGCATGGAGCGGTGGCACCGCGGCGTTCAGGATGAACCCGACCATGATCAGATAGGTGGCGAGGGTCGGGCTATGCACATCCATCGGCACGAAGGCCAGACTCTTCGTCGCGCCATATTGCAGCAGAATGCCGGCGAGTAACGCCACGCCGCCGGCCATGTGGACCAGCAGGTAGCGGTAGCCGGCCCAAAGGGATTCCGGCCGGCCGCGGAACCAGATCAGGAACACGGACGACAGGGCCATGAGTTCCCAGAAAACGAACAGCGTGAGCATGTCGCCCGCGTAAATCGCGCCGAGCGAGCCGCCCACGTAGATCCAGGCGGCGACATGTTCGCCCGTGCGCTTGACGTGGAGGCCGTAGAGCGTTCCGATCACGGCCATCAGACTCATGATGTAACCGAACACAAGGCTGAGCTTGTCCACGCGCCCGAAGGTGAGCGTCCAGTCGAGGAAGTGGATTTCGCCGAAGGTGCCGGAAGTCAGGAAAAGGGTGCGCGCGAAGGCGAGCACAGGCACAAGCAGCAGCCAGCCTTTGCGCAGGCGCTCGGGAACGAGCGGCAACAGCGCCGCGCCGACGAAGAACAGCAGGGCGGGATGAATCCAGAAACTACTCATCGTAGTAATCCTCCCGTTGCATGATGCCGGCGTGGCCAAACCACTTGGAGACGAAAATGATCAAGGTGCAGGCGATGAGCCCGAAGACCGACCAGAAACCCGGGAGATGTTCCGCCTTGGTGTGCGCGTGTTCCTTGTCCACCAGGAAGGGCAGGGCATCAATCAAGACCAGCGCGCCCAGCACCGCGTAGCCGATCCAAACGACGACCTTCAGCCGTTTGCGCAGGAATTCGATGAGCTGGACCAATTTCATGATGCGGTGAACAGGGCTTTGGCGAAGTTCATGAAGAAGTCAGGGTAGATGCCAAGCAGCACCGAGATCGCCGCCGTCAGGCAGAGCGGAACGACCATGGCCGGATGCGCTTCGGTGTACTTGTGATGAACGTCGGCTTCGGACTGTTTGCCGAAGAACGCATGATAAACCACCGGCGCGAAATAGGCGGCGTTCAGGATCGTGCTGGTGATGAGCACGCCGATGATGAGCATCGAATGAGCGTCCAGCGCGCCGAGCAACAGATACCACTTAGAGATGAAACCGCAGACCGGCGGCGCGCCAATCATGCTCAGCGACGCGATGGCGAACGCGCCGAACGTGAACGGCATCACGCGCCCCAAGCCGCTCATTTCAGAGATGTTCTTCTTGTGCGTGGCCACATAGATCGCGCCGGCGCAGAAGAACAACGTGATCTTCGAGAACGCGTGGTTGGCGATGTGGATGAGGCCGCCCTCGATGCCCGTGGGCGTCAACAGCGCCACGCCGAGGATGATGTAGGAAAGCTGGCTGACCGTGGAGTAGGCCAACCGGAGCTTGAGGTTGTCTTTGCTCAGCGCAATGACCGAGGCCGCAAGGATGGTGAACGAGACGAAATAAGCCGTGGGCAGGCCGAGGTTCAGCTTGTCCATGAGGTCCACACCGAAGACGTAGAGCATCACCCGCACGGTGGAGAAGACGCCGACCTTGACGACCGCGACCGCGTGGAGCAGGGCGCTCACGGGCGTCGGGGCGACCATCGCGCCCGGCAGCCAGTGGTGCAGCGGCATGATGCCGTTTTTGGCGAAGCCGAGGATGCAGCAGATGTAAAGCGCGGTGACGACGCCGTTGTGTACGCCGGCGGGAATGATGCCGGTGTGGACGTTGTGCGCGAAGTCGAGCGTGCCCGACAACACATAGAGCAGCACCATCGCGGGAAGGATCAGGCCCTTGGCGGTGGTGGTCAGGTAAACCAAGTATTTCTTGCCGCCCTCGTAGCCTTCCTCGTCCTGGTGATGAGCCACCAGCGGGTAAGTCGTGACGCTGACGATCTCGTAAAACAGGTAAAGCGTGAGCAGGTTGTCCGAGAACGCGCACCCGATGGCGCCGAAGAGGGCCAGCGCGAAGCAGGTGCTGAAACGCGTCTGCGCATGCTCCTTCAGGCCGCGCATGTAGCCAGCGGAGTAGAAGACGGTCAGTATCCAGAGGAACGACGCCGCAACGGCGAAGATCATGGAAAGCGAATCCGCCCGGAGCGAAACCGTCAAACCCGGTAGCAACTCGAATACGGTGAAGTGAAGCGTCTTGCCCGCCTGCACCGCCGGAACGAGCCAGGCGACAATGCCGAACAGGGTCACGGCGGCGAGAAAGGAGACGGCTTCGCGGACGTTCGGGCGTTTGCCAGTGGCCATAATCGCTCCAGCACCGAGGAGCGGCGCGAGGATGGCCAGAAGCAAGCGGTTGTCTTGGACGATATCCATGCTATCCCTTCAAGTCCGAGAGATCCTTCGACCCAATCGAGCGGTAATTGCGATAGACCGCGATAATGATGCTCAGCGCGATGGAAACCTCCGCGGCGGCCAGCGCCATGATGAAGAGTACGAAGATCTGGCCCACGCTCGCGTCCGTCGCGAAAAACCGGTTCATCGCCATGAAATTCAGGGAGGCAGCGGAGAAGATCAGTTCGCCGGCGATCAGCATGCCGATGAGCGTGCGGCGGCGCACCAGACCGTAGATGCCGGCGGCGAACAAGAACGCCGCGAGCACGAGGTAGATATCCGGGTTGCGGTAATCGAAACTCATGGCTTGGTCCTCCCGTAACGGGCGATCACCAGCGCGCCCAGGATGGCAACGAACAGCACCAGTGAAATGACCTCGAAAGCGAGGCTGTAAGTCGTGAGCAGGGACACCCCGAGGTCCTTGACCGTGCCGGCATTGGCTTTCGCACCGGGTACGGGCCACTGGTGATTCAAGCCGAGCTTGGAAATACCCCAGAACACCGCGCCGCTGATGAGGAGGGCCGCTCCGCCCCAACCCAGGGCCGCGCGGCGACTCTCAGTGGGCGGCGCTTCGTCCGGTTCGGCCAGCATGACGGCAAAAATGATGGTCACGCAAATCGCGCCCACATAAATGAGGATTTCCATCAGCGTCAGGAACGGGCTGTGGAGGAAGTAGTAGAGACCGGCGAGCCCGAAGCAGCAGAGCGCGAGCCCGCAGACGCTGCGGATGATGCGGGTCGTCAGGACGGCAAGCAGCGCGCCCGCGATCGTCGCCAGCACGGCAACGCCGAAGACAAACCCAATCGCGTATTCGCCCCCCGGGAATTCGTTCATTTCGGCTGTTCCTCGGTCACTCGTTTGTAGAGGTCAATCTGATAAAACTTTTCCTTGCTGGTGCTGGCGAGGTTGTAATCCCGAGAGAACGCCAGCGCGTCCACCGGGCAGACTTCCACGCACGAACCACAGAGGCTGCACTTGGTGAAATCCAGCTTGAACTCGCTGACGGACTTCCGCTTCTCGCCTTCACGCTTGAGACCGTCCACCTGGATGCAATCGCTGGGGCAGGCCTTTTCGCAGGACTTGCAGGCGATGCAAACCGATTTGCCCGTGATCGCGTCCTTGACCAGCATGATATGGCCGCGGTAGCGCTTGGGCATCTTGAGCGACTGGTGCGGGTAATGGACCGTGACCTGCGGCTTGAAAAACTGCTGGAGCGTGATCTTCATGCCCACGAGCAGACTCCAGAAACCGGTGAAGAGTTCTTTGATCGCTTTCATCAGGAGTGTTTGAAAATTTTGAGCAATACGCTGGTCAGAACGAGCGTGATCAGCGAGATGGGGATGAGAATCTTCCAGGACAGGTTGAGCAGCTTGTAGAACTGGGTGCGCGGAAACGTCCAACGGATCCAGACCACGGTGAAAATGAGGGCGTAGAGCTTGATCAGGAACCAGAACAGGCCGGACCAGATGCCGATCGGGCTTTGCCAGCCGCCGAAGAACAGGATCGTGGCGAGGCTGCAACCGACGAGGATGTTGGCATATTCCGCCATGAAGAAGACGCCGAAGCCCATGCCCGCGTATTCCGTGAACGCGCCCGCCACCAGCTCACTTTCGGCTTCCGCCATGTCGAAGGGCGCGCGGTTGGTTTCCGCCAACATGCAGGTGAAGAAGATCACGAATGTCACCGGGACAAGTGGGTTGGCGCCGAGGTGTCCCAAGCCGCCGTTCCGAAAATCCCAAATGCCGTTGAAGATATTCCAATTCCAGATGCCGCCGGCCTGTTGCTCGACGATTGTGCGCAAGCTCATCGTCCCGGTAAGCATCAGCATGGTGATGACGACCAGCAGCATCGGGATTTCGTAAGCGACGTTTTGTGAGACGACGCGCGCGGCGGACATGATGGCGTATTTGTTCCGCGACGCCCAGCCGCCAAGCATGACGGCCATCACGTTGATCGAGCCGAACGCGAACACCATGATGAGGCCGAGGTCGAAATCAATCGCGCCAATCGCTTCGCTGAACGGAATTGTCGCCAGACACATCAGACCGGGCGCCATCACGAGCATCGGGGCCAAGCGGAACAGCGTGCGATCCCCGGTCGGCGGCACCAGCACCTGCTTGGTGAGCAGCTTGACCGCGTCCGCGATGGGCTGAAGGAGACCTTGCGGGCCGACTTCCATCGGGCCGGGCCGGCGCTGGAAGCGCGCGGCGCCCTTTCGTTCCACCCAGACGAGATACGCGGCGTTCGCGCCCACAAAGGCCATGATCCCGCCCAAGTAGAGCACCAGTCTCACCCAGGGCCACGCCGGTCCGTTGATGAAATCGAGGGTCGCCTTCATCGGTCAATGTCGGGAATCACCAAATCCAGGCTGCCCATCACGGCGAGTGCGTCCGGCAACAGCATTCCCTGGGTCGCCTCGGCATACAGCGTCAGGTTTGCAAACGACGGCGTGCGCAGTTTGAGACGGTAGGGGGTGTCTTTTCCATCGCTGACGAGGCGGACGGCAAATCGGCCCCGGGCGGCTTCGACCGCGTAGTAGTAATCGCCCGCCGGCGGTTTGACAGCCTTTGGCACTTTCGGCGCGATGTAAGGGCCGTCGGGCAACTTGGCCACCGCCTGTTCAATGATCCGCAGGCTTTGCTCCATCTCCTCCATGCGCACGTTGTAACGTGCCATGCAGTCGGTTTCGGGAAAGACCGGGATGTCGAAATCCAGCTCAGGATAGACCGAATACGGCTCGACCTTGCGCACGTCGCAGGGCACGCCCGAGCCGCGGATCACCGGCCCGGTCGCGCCGTAGCGGAGGCACATGTCGGTGTTGATCGGGCCGATACCTTCGAGGCGCTTCTCGAAAATGATGTTGCGGGTGACGAGCTTTCGATACATGTCCAGCCGGGGCCGCATGTATTTCACGAACTCGCGCGTGCCGGTGAGGAATTCCTCGTCCACGTCGTTGCAGCAGCCGCCGAACCGGTAGTAGCAATAGGTCAGCCGCGCGCCGGTGATGCCTTCAAGCAGATCCATGATCTTCTCGCGATCGTCAAAGGCGTAGAGCAGCGGCGTGAATCCGCCCAGGTCGAGCAGGAACGCGCCGAACCAGACGAGATGACTGGAGATGCGGTTCAGCTCGGACGTGATGACGCGAATGTATTCGGCGCGCGGCGGCACTTCGATGCCGGCGGCGCGTTCCACCACGCCCACGAAGGCGTGCGTGTAGTGCATCGCCGAGAGGTAATCAATGCGGCTGGTGTTGGGCAGGAATTGGGCGTACGTGCGGTTCTCGCCCATCTTCTCGTGCATGCGATGGATGTAGCCGCAGACCGGTTCGGCGCGCATGACGTATTCGCCGTCCATCTCGAGCTTCACCCGGAGCACGCCGTGGGTGGCCGGATGCTGCGGACCGAGGTTCAGCACGAAGGTCTCGCGCCCACTCTCGGTCTTGCCCGTGGGAATCAGGTTCGGATTAGGCTGCACCGGCGAAATCCTTTCTCAACGGGTGATAGTCCGCGTCCTCGGGCAGCAACAGCGGCGTGAGGTTCGGATGGCCAAGGAACTTGATGGCGAAGAACTCGTGCGTTTCGCGCTCGTGCCAGTTCGCGCCGGGGAAAATGCCCTGAATCGTTGGCAACTCCGGTTGGTCGCGCGGGACGCGGGTGCGAACGACGAGATGCAGCACGCTGGCCGGGTGAAAGAAGTCGTACACGACCTCCATTTGGTTGGCCGCTATCCAGTCCACGCCGCTGACCATGTCCATGCCAAAGCCGTGAGCCCTGGCGATTTCGGCGGCAGCGACGACCTGGTCGGGCAAGACAGTGACATCAAGATGGTAACCCTTTGCCTTCGGATCAACGACCTGGACAGGTGATGGCGGAGGTGTGACTGCGGGTGGCTGACCTTCAGACGGAGAAACAACTGCTTCACCGCCGGTGGGTGGCAGTGGCTTCGATGCGGTCAGTTCTTGAAAGGCCGCCTGGAGTTCGTCGAGCGAGGGGATCATTCCGGCTTCACTATTGGCCAGCGGCGCTTGCCCGTGATCTTCTCTTCCAGCGCCAGAATGCCCTCGATCAGCGCCTCGGGTCGCGGCGGGCAACCCGGCACGTAAACGTCCACGGGGAACAGCTTGTCCACACCCTCGACGACGGCATATTGGCCCGGATAAACAAACGGTCCGCCGGAAATGGCGCAGCCGCCCATGGCAATCACCCATTTGGGTTCCGGCATCTGGTCGTAAAGCGTCTTGACCGCCTGGGCCATCTTCTTGTTGACCGTGCCGGCCACAATCATCACGTCTGCCTGACGCGGGGAGGGCCGGAACACCTCCGCGCCAAACCGGGAGAGGTCGAATCGGGAGGCGCCGGCGGCCATCATCTCAATGGCGCAGCAGGCCAGACCGAACGTGAGCGGCCAGAGCGAGTTGGCGCGCCCCAACGCCAGCAATTCGTCCAACTTGGCAAAGCGGACGAGCGCCGAGCAATCCGTCTGGCATTCGGCAGCGGTTACTGGGGATTGGTTTTGCGATTCCATTCAAACAGTCCTTTCTTCCACGCGTAAATAATCACGAGCGAAAGAATACCGACAAAAATGAGCACTTCAACCAGGTCCCGGATACCGAACCCGGGAATCCGATCATAGACCAGCGCCACCGGGATCAAAAACAGCACGTCCACCGCGAACGCCACGAAAATCAGCGCGTAAAGGTAATACACCGCGCTGTAGCGGATCCACGCGTCGCCGATCGGCTCCATGCCGCATTCGATCAATTGCTCGGTCTTATCGGCGTAAGCGCGGGTCTTCCGCGCCGACAGCAAATGGACCACGATGAACGGCCCCGCGGCGAACAGGAGTCCGCCCAGGCAGAAGGCCATAATGTATATCGCGTCAATACTCAGCGTGTCTTGCATGTCAAATGCTGATTCGGGTCAGTAGAGCATTTCGGTTGACGAAAAACCAGACGGAATTTGCCGAACCCTGCTCATCTATTGCGCTCCGCGGAAGAAGGTAACCGGAGTCTGTTGTTCCTACTTCAGACGGTTCGCGAGGTGCGCTTCGATCCCTTGAGCGGCGCGCCGCGCGTCCCTCACTGCTTCCAGTCCCGTGCTCGAACCGCGCACAAGGTCGCCACCGGCGAAAACGCCCGGAAGCGAGGTCATCTGGATGTCCTCAACGGCAACCAGGTCTTGGCAGTCGCGCGCCCAGGCAGGCAGAGGGTCCTCCTGCGGAAGCAGAACCGCCTCGAATCCCAGCGCCAGGAAATCGCAATACGCCGGAATCTCGATGGTGCGAATGGAGACGGGCTCCACCTTCTCACTCAGGACGCAGCTTGCCTCACATTGCCGCTCCGAGGCGCAGACGCGGGAGGATATTTCCGGCAGGTTGCCCGTCGAGTGCAACCGGGTCGCCACTTCGGAGAAATGCCCGTCGGCAGTCAGGCCCAGCCACTCAGGGATGCGATTGCTCAGCGGACGGCCGGTGACGCAGACGGGATCAGGCCATTGGACGCAGCCGCCGGCCGGCTCGCCGGTGGTGGCTTCGTTGTAAGGTCCGTAGATTTCGAGAGAATCCGCGAGTCGTTCAGCCACCGATCTTTTGCGCCAGGTAGTACGAGGCACTTCACGCCAGGCGTATTTTCGGCTGGTTGGTGTCGCTGGTAGGTCACTCATATTATTCGCTTCACGGCCGCGGCAAAACGTCGCCGGGAAACGGGTCGTCTATTCGTCACGACCATACCCAGGACCAGGGCCAGCGCAATTCGCGGAAACTGGAATAGCCAAAGCCAGCGCACTCGATGGCCATGTGCTGGTAGATTCACCGCTGACGTGCCATCCCAGGAAGATTAACCGAAGGCTCCCGGGAGGCCGCAATCATGGAGATTCCATCAATTCTATCCTTATATGGAGCGGAATCCCCTACGGACCAAGCAAGGTGCGATAAAAGCGCTGCCCGGATGAAACCGCGTTGGTGTCCGTAAGGTTGAATGGGAGCGCAGTGGGCGTGTTGGTCACCAAGTTGACCCAGTTGGCGAGGCTCGTGGAACCCTGCAACACGTAATCGGGGCCCAGTGTTCCAGCGGTGACGTTCACCAGAAATCCACCGCCCGACCAACCGACCGGGGACAGTGTCACGGGGGAAACTGGGTTTACGATCACGGCGAAGCCCTTGCTGTCGCTTTCTTGCGGTGAGCCGTCGTCCACTACGCGCACCTCAAGGAAGTTGGAGGTGCCGGCACGGTTCACGGGGGGACGCCAGGAGAGCCAACCGCTGGATGCATCGATGGAAGCCCCTGCCGGTGCTGAGAGGAGCGAGAAGGTCAGGGTGTTGGACGGAGAATCGGCGTCCGTAGCCGTGATGGTGAAACCCGTGGTCTGGCCCGGGTTGACCGTGCGATTGGTAATCGCGGTGAGGACAGGTGCAGCGTTGACCTCGTCGACGGTGACAGTGAAGGAGTTCGTCGCTTTGAGCATGGGCATGCCGTTGTCGGCCACAATGGCCTTCAAGGTGCATTCACCCGGGCCTTGCGCCTCTGTTGGCGACCAAGTGATGACGCCATTGGTGTCGATGGTCGCGCCCGTCGGCGGGTTCTCGAGTGAATAGGTCAGCGTGTTGGCCGGCAGGTCGGCGTCGGTGGCGGTGGCGGTCACGGTCAGGAGCGTCAGTTCGTTGATCGTGCGGTCGGTTTGCACCGGCGGCACGGGTGCGACATTCACTTCATTGACGGTGACTGTAAACGAGTTCGTCGCCTTCATTTGCGGCGAGCCGTTGTCGGCCACGATGGTCTTCAGCGTGTATGTGCTCGGTCCCTGCGCCTCGCTCGGCGTCCAGGTGATCACACCGTTGGTGTCAATGAACGCGCCCGTCGGCGGATTCTCCAACTCGTAGGTCAGCTTGTTGACCGGCAGGTCGGCGTCGGTGGCGGTGGCGGTCACGGTCAGGAGCGTCCGTTCGTTGATCGCGCGGTTGGCTTGCACCGGCAGGACGGGCGCGACGTTCACTTCATTGACGATCACGTTGAAGCCATTGGTCGCGCTGAGGCTTGGCGCCCCGTCGTCCAAGACCCATACGGCGACGGGGTTCGTGGTTGGGCCTTGCGCCTCGGTTGGTGTCCAGGTGAAAAGGCCGCTGGCCGGATCAATCGCGGCGCCTGTCGGCGCCCCAGGACCAAGGCTGTAAGTCAATGTCTGTGCCGGGAGGTCGGGGTCATCGGCTGCGGCACTGAAGGTCAGCAAGTCGCTTTCGTTGACGGTCATGACTCTGAAATCACCGGGAGGCGGAGGAGCGACCGAGTAGTTGCGATAGAGGGCCGTGGTGGTTTTCCCCGGGTTGTTATCGTGCGCCGTGGTCGCCAGGCCGAAATACACGGTGTCGGCGAACGGCGTGGCCAGGGTGGTTTGAGCGTACTGCGTCCAATTTGTGGCGTCGGTGCTCCGATACGCGGTGAAGGTGTTGCCTTCGCGGCGCAGCCGAATCCAAGCGTTGGGATACGGCACGCCGCTGCTTTCCCCGATCCCAACCGTATCGCCGTCGGGGGTGGCGCGATGAACGAATTGATAAACATTGGCCCCGGTGTCGCCATCCGTGGTCGGCCCGGAAGGTGTCACGCAAGCGGCGAGATCGCGGCTGCCCGGGTCCAGATTCTCGCGCACCATCAGACCGGCCTTGGACCAGCGGTTGATCGGGTTCAATTGCACGACCTGCACTCGCGCGTCAAAATCGCCCGTGACTTTTTGGTAAGTAAAATGGAACCCGTCGGTGCGATTCCAAATGTCGGAGCCTCCGGCCACGACGACAAAGGAACCGTCTGCCTGCAAGGCGGTTGACCCTACCTCCAGCGGGTCGCTGGCTGGGCCAACATCGGCGCCCGTCGGGGTGTTGAAAGCCGGCGGCAGGTTGACCCGGCTGAAGTTTTGATAGTGCGTCGAAGTGGTGTGGGTGGTGGCCAGGCCGAGGAATACGGCTTCGGGTAGCGGAGATTCGAGGACATCGAGATCCATGCGGGCGAACCGCGCCCAATGCACCCCATTGGTTCCCCGGTAGGCGGAGAAGATGTTGCCTTCGCGGCGCAGCCGAATCCAAGCGTTCGGATAGGGAACCCCAGCACTGTTTCCTGTGCCGACCCACTCAGTGGTGGGGGCGTCAGTGGCGATGCGCCAATTGGCCTGGTAAATACTCGCGCCCTGGCTGCCATCGGCGGTAGGACCGACCGGCGTAACCAGCGCGCTCAGTTGGCGGCTGTTGGGGGCGAGGCTTTCGCGCACCATCAAGCCGGCCTTGGACCAAGCGGTGGTCGCATCCAAACGGCTCACCTGCACCCGAACGTCGAAGTCGCCGACGCGGGGTTGGTAGCTGTAATGAAAATCATCGGCCCGATTCCAAATGTCCGTCCCGCCGGCGATAACTTCGACTGTTCCGTCGGGAAGCGTTTGGGTCGAGCCCGGTTCCAACGGGTCGCCAGGGTTCCCAATGTCGGCGCCGGTCAATCCCATCACGCTGCCGGTGACGACCAGACTGGCGGCATTGTGAGCGAGCGCCCGGTCGAGCAGATTGCTCGCCGCAAGGGTGAAGTTGGTTTCCAGCGGCCCGGCCACTCGGAGAAGAACGGACTTCCCATCGGGTCGCAAATAGGCGCCGGTGACAAGCGCGCCGCCGCTCAAGGTGTAATGGTTCGTAACGGTGGCGCTGGCGGGGTCCAATCCCTCGTCAAAGCTCGCGACAACCCAACCGGGATCGTAACTGGCCACCAGGACTGCCTGTGCCGGCGTGGCGTCTGCGGTCACGGTCAGGGTGGCGTTGCTGCTCATGATGCTGTTCCATTCGTTGCTGACCACCACGGAGAAAACGGCGCCATTGTCGCTGATCGCCACGGAAGGAATGACGTAGGTGAGGTTGGTCTCTGCAGGTATGGCGTCGCCATCCCTGAACCACTGTAACGTGTAAGGCACTGGGCCGGCGGGTGTCACGGAGAAGGCTGCGGAGTGGAGTTCCAGTGCCGCTTGATCTTGCGGTTGGGTGATTATGGTGGCCTGGAGGTCGCGGTTGAGTTGGAGTCCCACAGAACCCCCTTCCACGGTGACGCGGTACATCCGGACATCCGTCACGCCCTCCGGCAGGTGCGTGAGAGGCTGCGGGTGTGCGCCGCGGGTCTGGGCCAGCATTTGGCGGACAAACTCCGGCACGGAACCGATCTGGTTGGTGTAGTTGGGAACGGAAACCTGGGGCACACCGTTGTACCCGGTGCGGCTGCCGAGCAGCGCGACCTGGGCGCTCGGAGAATCATTGACGAAGGCATCGGGCAGAGTGGAGGCCAAACCCAAGCCGAGCACCCGGGTATCCCCGCTGCCTCCAGTGATCCGTACGTCCGCGTTGTTTAGTTCCAGATTCACCAGACTGGCCTGACCATGGAAGTCCTTGAACTCAATGACCGGATTGGCCACCGGATCAACATGACATCGCCCGCTGTGCAGCGTGAAGGTCCCGGACCCTGAAAGACGCATGAATCGCGGCGGACGCCCTTCATAATACATGTCGCGGACCAGCAAGTGCCCGCCGTTCAACAGATCGTACACGCTGCCACCGTAACCGGAAGCGCCGCTGAAGATGTTGACTCGGCCCCCGGTTTCCTGGCCACTGCCCTTCAACGGCCCGCCAATGACCCGCACCGCAATCTGTTGTTTCTCCGAGTAATTCGCATAAAAATCCCGCAGCTCCACCCGCGCGTGATCCAGCCGGTCGGCCAGCAGTCCATCGGACTTGACCTGCTCGCCGAAAATCCGCGCGCCCGGCTGGTCACAGCCGTCAATGGAAATGCCGGCGGCCTGCGCCGACACCCCGTCAATCCTGATCCGGAATTCCCGCAGCGTGGCCCGGCTCGGGCTGGCGAGCCGCAATACGGTGCTGGCGTTCGTCCCGGTCCACCACAGGGTCGTTCCGTAATAGTAGTTGTCGCCCACCAATTGCAGGTCGCATCCCGCGGGAATCACGAGGGAACGATTGATCCAGTAATTACGCCCGGGCAGATGAACGACCGGGCGCTGGCCGTTCAGCAGGGCAGCCGCGTCAATCGCCTGTTGAATCGCGGCGGCATCGGCGTCCGTGGGGACCTCGCACACCGGGCGATGCAGATTGGGCAAAGTGACCGGCAATTCAGGTTCCGGTGGATTGACGGAATCCTGGTCCACCACCACGTCATCTTGAGCGTATAACCGTCCCGTGACCCGGAGCGCGTTCGTAACGGTGTAGGTGTTTCCGATGGAAACCAAGTCACCCAAGTTGTTGGCATCATGCCCCGCTTCTGCCACAGGTCCCGTGGCGGCAGGCCGGCTCCGAATCACATTATCAATCAGCAGCAGCGGTCCCATAATGTGACCGGAGATGGGCATCTCCTGCGGATCAAGAACCGTGTTGCTCTGGAGCGTGACTTCCTCGTTGACGCCGTTGAATCCGGCACGGAAGAAAGCGCGGGAGCCGATGGAATAGTTATGGTAGATGAAGAAATACCCCGAGTTACCGATCGCTATGTCCGCGTCGGCCGAGCGCCGGAACAGGCTTTCCTGGACGTGAGCCGCGCCCGCACCAAAGGTATTGCAGACCCCCAAGCCGCAATCCTCAAAGAGGCTGTGCCAGACAAACCAGTCCATGGCGTTGAAACTCTCCATGCTCACGCCGGCCTTGGAACAGCGCTGGAAACGGCAGCGCAGCACCGCGACCTCAGCGTCGTTGTTCTGATAATCCCAATTGCCGCCCCGGATGCCGAACTGGACGTCTTTCAAGACCAGATCGGCGTACTCGGTGCCGGTAGGCGCGCACCCGCCGCCACCAGCGCCATCCCACTTCTGGTCCACCGCCGAGAGCGCCCGGCCCGCACCGTCGAAGGTCAATCGGCCCAGGCGCGCCAGTGAGAATCCGTTCAGCAGAATCATCACGCCGTTGGTCGGTCCGTCCCACTTTATGATCGTCGTGGCCGGGTCTTCGCCTAACACGCCCACGGCGGGGCGCGCCACCAGGTTCAGCCCATGCGTGATCCGGTAAGTGCCTGCGGGCAGGTAGAGCACGTAGGGGTGGGGCAAACCATCGAAGTGGCGGAAATCTGCGCCCAGATCGTCGAGCGCCCGCTGCAACGCCGCAGTGTCGTCCGCCACGCCGTCCCCCACCGCCCCGTAGTCGCGCTTCACGTCTCCCCACGACGGGAACGGCCCGACAAACTCGTCGGGGAAGTACGGCGTGAAAACCATCTGACTGTTCGACGCAATGAGGTTGCCGCTGGCGGTGGCGTCCCGGACGCCATTGACCGTGAGTGTGTGGTTCGTGTTCTCGAGCTGGCGGCTGGTGGTGAGGAGGACGCGCGTTTGGCTGGCGTCGAGCAACGCGTTGGAGATTGTCAATGCGCCGCTGGTGTTGGTGATCGCGAAGTTCGCCAGGTTGTTTGCCGTGGTCTGGCTGACCGGTTTGGAGAAAGTCACCTCAACCTGGTCTAGTGTCACGCTGCGAACCCGAACCAGCACGGGCGGCGAGAGGTCGGGCAAAACTGTCAGCACCGCGTTGCTGCTGGTCACGCTGCCGAAGGCGTTGCTGACGGCCACCGCGAAGACCGCATTGCTGTCGCTCAAGGCCGCAGCGGTCAGCGCATAGACCGGATTGGTCGCGCCAATAATCGCACCGCCGTTCCTAAACCACTGGAAGCTGAACGGCGGCGTACCGTCCACCTCGAAGCGGAAGCTAACCGGCTGGGCTTCGCCAACAGTCTGGGTCTGCGGTTGAGCGGTGAACATCACTGGCCCGATCGTGATGGCGGAGGAGAGATACTGGCCGGGGATGGGCGATCCACCGTCGCTCGGGGCCGTCCCGCCAGGCAGCCGCCAAGCCACCGAGAGGTTATCGCCGCCGCCGTTCTGCTTCATCAGCGCTTCGATGTAGTACTTGCCGCCGGCGTCCAGATGAATGGGCGCGGAGATGTTGACCGGCGGCGTTCCGCGCGAAGCCTGGTTCGCGCCGTTGATCCATTGCCGGGAGCCGTTCCATTCCGGTTCCGAGGCGATTTGCCTCTTGTGAGCGGGGTTCGCGTCCATGCTCAGGAACAGCGCCCCGTTGTCATCCGAGCAAACGTAGAAGACATAGTCACCGGTGGCTGGTGGGGTCAGATAACCCTTGAGCTGGACCCCGTAGTCGTTGGTGGCGGCGGCGGGCGACTCGAAGATGGTGGCGTAGTCCACCAGGTCCGGCTGGTTCGGAAACCGGGCGTGATTGGTCAGGCTCGCCAACGAAGTCCCGGCCAGGCCAAAGAACATTTTGCGCGTCAAGACGCCGTTGGTTACGGCGAGTGCGAAAAGCTGAATCTGTGAATTGGGCGCGATCGTGTTCGGCGGGGGCAGCGCGCGGTCCTGGACCTGATTGACCGTGAGTGTGTAGTCGCCGCCCTCGGCGATCAGCGAAGTTGTCAACCAGACGGTCTTCGAGTTCGGACCCATTTCCGCCGCTGTGACGGCGACGCCGTTGTTGATGGCGTAGTTGGTGATAGCCGTAGCGGACATTTCGGAAACAGATTCGGAGAAGATGACGGTGACGCGATTGGACTGGCCTTCCGGCCCGGAGAAAACGAGCCGGGGTGCAATCGTGTCAGGATCGACGGCGATCTTGGCGACGAATGCATCGCCGGCGTCATTTGCGTTCAGACTCTCGCCGCCATACTGCGGCTGTAGAGCATTGGCGGTAGGAAAGTCGGTGGACCGCGTCGTGCCTGTCATGTAAGCATTGCCTCCGGCGTCCACAGCGATGCCAAACCCGAAATCGTCCCACGATCCACCCAAAAAGGTGGAGTAAACCAGGGCTGAACCGTCCGGGTCTAGTTTCGCGACAAAGGCGTCCACTCCATAGAGATTGCCTCCTGCATGCTCGGGTTGAATGGCATTGACGACCGGGAAGCCAGTTCTAGCGGCGCCCGTCGCGTGCGCACAACCGGCGGCATCCACCGCAATCCCAAGCGCGCCAGAAACTTCAGTGCGGTCGCCCAGAAAGGTGGAATAGACCAGCCCGGAGCCGTCGGGAGTCAGTTTGCTGACAAAGGCGTTGTGACTGAATCGCAGGGGTTGGAGCGCGTTCTTGATCGGGAAATCATCCGAGCCTGTCGCTCCCACCACATATGCGTGCCCCGTGGCATCCACGCTGATCCCGTTTCCCGCACCGTAATACCAGTCGCCGGTGTCATCCCCCGCGCTCCCGCCGAGATACGTGGAATAAACCAGCGCTGAACCCGTGACGTTCAGCTTCGCGACGAAAACGTCACTCCCGCCGCCGAACGCGACCTGAAAGGCGTTGCCTGTGGTCGGAAAGTTGGTCGAGCGGGTCGAGCCAGTGACATAAGCGTTGCCGTCGGCGTCCACGGTGAGGCCGGTGCCCGACTCCCAATCCGTGCCGCCCAAATAGGTGCCATACACCAGCGCGGAACCCGCCGGGTTGATCTTCAACACAAAGGCGTCCCAAACTTCGCCTGCGGCGTTGGTGCTGCTGGATCGGGACAGGGCGCCGGGAGTGGTGGGGAAGGCCGGGGAGAACGTGGCCCCCGTCACAAAAGCATTGCCGGCGGCGTCCACAGCGATGCCGCGGGCATAGTCAGCTCTTTCACCCCCGAGATAGGTTGAATACGCGAGCGCGGATCCGGTGGAATTCAGTTTTACCACAAAACCATCCGCATCACCGGAGGGGTTGGTTTGGAAGCCGTTGAAGACGGGAAAATCATTGGCCCAGGTTAATCCAGCGACATAAGCGTTTCCCGCCGCGTCCACGGCAATGTCATTGCCCGAGCTGTCGTTGCTGGGACTGCCCAGATAGGTGGAATAAACCAGCAAACCGGCGGGGC
>CAYJNU010000141.1:0-16900 GCA_964371005.1 uncultured Verrucomicrobiota bacterium
GACGGTCGGCAGGGTCAACTTCAACCGCACGACTGCCTCGCCCAGAGAACGCAAAGTCCGCGCCGCAAAACCCGACGTCTGAAGCAGGTTTGCCGCGCGATTTCAGCGAGCCAGACGCCGACCCGCTCGTCGAATTCCCGGCTCCATCCGTCCTGACTCAAGGCGACGGTGTCTCGTTTTCAGTTTGTTTCCAAGTGAACTGGCGCCGGTTCGGGCGAGCAAGAGTGCCCAACTTTGGGCGATTTCAGGTTTCCTTTGCCCCACGACGGAACACGATGAGCCGCGGCTAGGCACAAATCCTGGGCAACCAGAGCCCGGCACTCCCTTTGCTTGCTGGCTGGGAGCATGAAACGTCGCTTGCGGACATCTCGAAGCGTCGCACACGGTGGATTCACGTTGGCAGAAGCGGTCATCGCAGTCGCGGTGCTGAGTATTTTTGTGATGGCCTGCTTCTCCTCAATCACGTTTAGCCGGGTGACGGCCATGAAGGCGAAGGAACAGGCCATCGCCATGGATTTCCTTGTCCATTACACCGAGATGATCCGGGCGCTCCCGTTCAATGAGGTGTTTGCCGGCAATGCGATCAACCCGCTCTTGGCTGGCCGACTCGGCGCGCCGGACGTCCGCATCCCTGCGGACGATTCCTGGGTCGCACTGAACACGGAGGATTACGAGACCTTTCATCCCGACCTCCTGTGGCTTCACAACCGCGATCCGAAGATACGGGTCACGCTCGACACCAAGACCGTCGCCGGGGAAACGCACACCAAACACCTGGGCATCCGCCTGGAATGGGACGCGCCCCTCAGCCGGGGCGGCCGGCTGCACCAGCAGACCGATCTGATTCGGGTCAAAGACTTGTAGGACCGTGAGCATCTGGCTGCAACGACACCCGCACCCCATGAAACTGTTCTCTCAAGACCGCCCCCGCCGCCGCAAGGGTTACTCGCTCGTTGAATTGCTTGTGGCGTCAAGCGTTGGGCTACTCCTGGGTGGCGGTGCAGTCATGCTGATCCTTGAAGCGGCGAAGGAAGACGCCCGGTGTGTCGCTGACATGTCGGTGGAGCAGGCGGCCTTCAATCTGGAGAGCCGGGTGCTGGGGTGTCTGCGCATCATGAGCGCACGAGAGGCTGTGGTTTACACCACACCCACCGAAGAAGGGGCGGAAAGCTATCCGGGTTACCAGCGAATCATCGTGGCCCAAGGTCCGGCACCGGACTATCCGCGGTCGGAGTTGCGCTTTGAACCGAGCACAGGCCGGGCGATCTACCTGCCCAACCGGGACAACTCTGCCACGCAGCAGGTCCTGATGCAAAGCCGGTCAAACAGCGTTGTCCTGCGAAACCTGTGCTTTCTGCCATCCGTGAAGGCGGACACCACACCCGACAACTCGCTGGTCAACGTCGTCATTGAGATGGACGACAACGGATCGGGCCAACGGAAGGTCAATACGAATTTCGCCCGCGTTCAACGCACGTTCTGCGTCAAGATGAGAAACAACTGACCCCTGCCCAACATGCGCATTGCCCTGAAGCCCTCTTGGTCCCGCCACGGCGGAACCCTTGTCGTGACGCTTGTCGCCGGTGGCATCATGAGTATCGTCATCGCCAGCGCGCTCGCCCTCAGCAGCTTCTCCCACCGCAACGCCCACGGGCGCACCGAGTGGACCGCCGCGTTCTTTCACGCCGAAAACGCCCTGCAATGGGCCGCCCAAAAGGTGGCGGATGCCGACCCCGCCCAATCCTCCCTCCTCTACAAGACCGCGGATGGGACGCTCAACCTGGAGTACATGCAGGACGTGGCCGAATCGGAATCCGGTTTCAAAGGCGCCTGGGTGAGCGTGGCTCGAACCAACGCCTTGCTGGCCAACGAATACGTGGTCACGGCCTCCGCCCGAGTGGGCGACAAGGTGCGCACCATCCAGGCCCTCCTGGACAAGAGCCCTGCGAGCCGGGTGTTCGATTACGAGTACTTCCTCAACAACTGGGGTTGGTGGTGGGGCGCCGCCATCACCGGCAACGGTGGCAACCGGGCCAACTGGGATTTTGATTTCCGCGACAATCCCGTCGTCAACGGCCTCATTCTCGCCAACGGCAGCGTGACGAAAGACATGAAGCCTGTGGACCCCTTTGCTGGCAGCCCGCCTTTCAAGGGGATCGCTGGAGCCGACCCCCTTTCTTACACGCACTGCGGTGTTCCCCGCGAAGTCATGCCCAATTTGAGGGATTTCTCTTACTACCAGGCCAGAGCCTTGGCCGGCATCGAGACGAACGGTTTGTGGGTGGGTACGAACCACGTGGTCTTCGGCGTTCACACCAATGCGTCCAAGCCAGGCCTTTACCTTGAAGGTACAGCGGCAGCGCCCATCATCATCAGCAATTCTGTCGTCGTGCCCGGCGACGTGATCATCAAAGGCACGATCACCGGTCGGGGCACGCTCTACGTTGGCGGCAATCTCTATATCGCGAACGATGTGACGTACAAGAATGGACCGGTCTGGACCACGGCGCCGGAAACCATGTCCCCGCTCCAGCGGGATCAATGGGTGGTGAACAACAAGAACAAGGATCTGGTCGCCTTCGCCGTCCGCGAATCCATCCTCGCTGGCGACGTGAACAACAGCGTCTGGAAGAGCTACTGCTACGATGCCGCCACCTACGGCCTTAAGAACGTGGGCAACGAAGCCAACCTGGGCCAGGACGGCATCCTCCACACCGGTGACGACGGCATTCCTTACGACCACCACGACGGTACTGCGCCCAGCGCCTGGTACGACGCCGACGGCGATGGTGTTCAAGACGCCAACTTCAACTACAGTACGCAACTCAGCATGACAACCGCCCGCGCCGGAATGATCGCCAACTACCCCACCAATTCAACCGGCTTGAAATCCTACAGCGAAGTCGCCACGATCAACATGAACCTGCTCGACGGCATCTTCTACACCAACCATGCCGCCGCCATGCGCCTGGCAGAAAACAATGCCGTCTTTCATGGCGTGGTCGTCTCGCGCGATGAAGCCATCGTTTTCAACAGTTCGCTGAAGTTTTACTACGATTCCCGCGTTCACAGCCGCTACAACAACAACCCCAACATCTTTGTGGACTTGGGGCTGCCAGTTGCAAACGTGCTGAGCCTCAGTCAATTCACGGAACTGCCGCCGGACAGTGCCGGGCTCTGATACACCCCTCCCCGCCTATGTGCTTTCTGCGTGCTCTTTGGATCGCCGTTCTCCTCCTGCTCGAGACCGGGCGCATAGCGCAGGCCGCTTTCTGCGTTCCCCCTGAACTCGAGAACGCCACCGAGGAGCAAAAGGCCCTCTTCCTGCAGTTGAGGGGTGATCAATCGCTTCGGGAGAAGCTTGAAGTGGGTAAGCAACGTTATGAGGGACGTTTGGCTCTGCACCGGGCGCTGGCCGATACGATGCGCTCCAATCGTGAGCGACGCCAGGCTGTCATCGGTCGTCAATCCACCGGCGCGCCTGCCGTTCGCCTGGAACGAAGCGCTCCCCACGACGGCCTTTATTGGCTGGCCGCATTGGCGTTGGTGGGCGCATGTGTCTTCCTTCACGTGCGAATCCGGCAGGCACGGAACTGACCCCGGCCAGCCAGAGTCAGCTCACGTACCGAAGTTGGCAAGCCCCGCCGCGCCCGCGTTTTCCACCCCACCCCGCTGCTTTGCCGACACCGAAGTTCGGAACGAGGCTCCGAGCCATCCAAGCCAGCTTTGCGGGCAGTCTTCTTTGGCTGGCGACGACAGCCCCGGGCGGCATCCTCGACGCCCACTAAACCTGATGACGCCTCTGGTTTTTTCGATTTCGCGGGCGGCCTGTTTTCCTGTTTAATACCCCCGCGCCAGCCCCGGGTCGCATTGGTGCCGGACCAATGCGCCTTTCCAGGCGACTGGTTTGCGCCCGGCGCATGTCGGGCGGCGTTGTCCAATGAATCACAGTTCAACCAAAGTTGCCGGGCCAGCGGCAACGGAACGGCAGTTCCGTTGCCGCAGAGTGTTGTCGCTTGGGCTCGCTCTGAGTTTGCTCGCCGGATGCTCGGTGCGGAAGCTGGCCGTGAACAAGCTCGGCGACGCTCTCTCGGGCAGTGGTGCGACCTTCGCCTCCGACGATGATCCCGAACTGGTCAAGGCCGCCGTCCCATTCAGTTTGAAGCTGATGGAAAGCCTTCTGGCCGAGAGCCCGAACCACAAGGGGCTACTTTTCGCAACCTCCAGCGGCTTCACGCAGTTCGCCTATGCCTTTGTGCAGCAGGAAGCCGACGAAGCCGAGGGTAGTGATCTGGCCCGGGCCACGGCTTTGCGCGAGCGCGCCCGCCGACTGTATCTGCGCGCCCGCAACTACGGCTTGCGGGGTCTGGCAGCCAGCCACACCGGATTTGCCGCCAGACTCCAAGCGAATCCTCGCGAGGCGGTCCAGATGGCCAAGGCCAAGGATGTGCCTTTGCTCTACTGGACGGCGGCTGCGTGGGCAGCGGCGATTTCCCTGTCCAAAGACGACCCGGCGTTGATTGGGGAGGTTCCGCAGATGGAGGCTCTGATGGATCGCGCCCTGGAACTCAACGAGAGTTTCGATCATGGCGCCATTCACACGTTCCTCATCACCTACGAAATGGCCCGTCAAGGCGCCCCAGGCGACCCGGTTACGCGTTCGCGGCACCATTTTGACCGGGCCCTGGAGCTTTCTGGCGGACAACAAGCCGGGCCACTCGTCTCGTTTGCCGAAGCCGTGTGCGTGCAGAAGCAGGACCTGAAGCAGTTCGATGACCTTCTGCAGCGCGCCCTCGCTGTCAACCCGGATGCGCAGCCGGACAGCCGCCTCGTCAACCTTGTGATGCAGCGTCGCGCCCAATGGCTGCTTTCCAAGCGCGATGAGCTTTTTCTCATCCCGGATGCGCCCGCTCCCAATTGATCCTCCCATGAAACCCAACCTGCTCAGACTCTTGTTCATCCCGCTCCTTGCTGCACTGGCTTTGCCGGAAGGCGACGCGCTGGCGGCCCCGGCCCTCCGGGTGAAGCTTGCCACCATCGCCCCCACCGGCAGCGTTTACCACAAAAGTCTGCTGGCACTGCGGGAGAGCTGGAAGAAGGCCTCCAACGGGAGTGTGGACCTCATCGTGTACGCGGACGGCAAACTTGGCGGCGAGGCCGATGTGGTGAACTTGATGTCGGTGAACTCCGTTCAAGCCTCCATGCTGACCACCGTGGGCTTATCTCAGATCGAAAAAGGAGTCGCGGGTCTGCAGAGCATTCCGATGGGTTTCCAAAGCCTCGCCGAGGTGGATTATGTTGGGGAAAAACTGCAGCCGCTGCTGGAGGAGCGGCTCGCGCAAAAGGGTTTCGTGGTCCTGTTTTGGTCGGACGCCGGCTGGGTGCGTTTCTTCGCCAAGAAACCGTTTACCAAGCCCGACGAACTGAGACAGATGAAGCTGTTCAACTGGACCGGCAGCCCGGAGCAGGTGGAGATCTACAAGTCCGTCGGCATGAATCCGGTGCCGATTGAAACGGCTGACATTCTGCCGGGGCTGCAAACCGGTCTCATCGAAGCCGCGCCCCTGCCGCCAGTGTTCGCGCTGGCCGGCCAGGTGGACTTGCGCGCGCCGTACATGCTCGAACTGAACTGGGCGCCGCTCGTGGGTGCATGCGTGGTGCGCAAGGAAACGTGGGAGAAAATTCCCGCGGATTTGCGGCCCACCTTGGCCAAAGCCGCGCACACGATCGGGGCGGAGATTAAGGCGGCGGGTCGTAAGGAAAGCGACGAGGCCGTAATGGCAATGCAGAAACGCGGGCTCAAGGTCTCCAAGGTCTCCCCCGAACTGGAGGCTGAGTGGCGCACCGGGGCGGAAGTGGCCTATCCGAAGATTCGCGGCACGATTGTGCCGGCGGACATCTTCGACCGGGCAATGGAAGGCATCCGCGAGTATCGTCGCAAGCAGGGGAAGTGAGATCTTGAGCGTCGAGATTCCAGCCGCCGCTCCCCAGGAGCAGGCCTCGGGTTGGCGTGGCGTGGTGCGCCGGGCAGAGAACATTCCACTCGTTCTCGTACTTGCCCTGATGGTGTTGCTGCCGTGCGCCGAAATCTTTCTCCGCAAGTTCTTCAACTCTGGCATCCCCGCTTCCACGCCCATTGTCCAACATTTGGTGCTGGCGGTGGGGATGCTCGGCGGGGCGTTGGCCGCGCGGGATAAGCGCTTGCTTTCGCTCTCCACGCTGACGCAGGTGCTGAAACCAGTCGCCCGTCGCTGGGCCCAGGTCTTTGGCAACGCTTTCGCAGCCGTCATCACCGTCTGTCTGGCGAAAGCCGCGTTCGATTTCGTGGTGGCCAGTCGCGGCCGGAATATAATACTTGGCTTCGGCATCCCGGTCTGGACGGTGCAGGCGCTGCTTTTGGTCGGCTTCGCCGTCATCGCGATCCGTCTCTTGTGGCATGCCGATGACGGGGGGCGAGGACGCTGGGTCGCGTTCGCCCTGACGGGAGGGTTGCTGGCCGCCGCATGGTGGTCGCCGGTTTCGCCGGAGCACCTGCGCTGGCCGTTACTGTTCGCGCTGCTCGTAGCGACGGTGTGTGGCGCGCCGATCTTCAGTATCCTCGGGGGGGCAGCGGTGATTCTGCTCTGGACCGGCGGCGAACCGATCGCGTCTATTCCCTCCAACCACTACCGGCTCACCACCAATCCCACGTTGCCGAGCATTCCGCTGTTTACACTGGCGGGATACTTTCTCGCGGAAGGCGGGGCTGCGAAACGATTGGTGAACGTCTTCACCGCTTGGTTTGGGCGGTTGCGCGGCGGTCCGGCACTCATTGCGGTGATCGTCTGCGCGTTCTTCACATCCTTCACCGGCGCGTCGGGCGTGACGATCCTGGCGCTGGGCGGTTTGCTCATGCCCATCCTGATTTCCTCCGGCTACTCGCAGCGCGATTCGCTGGGGCTGATCACGGGCGCGGGATCGTTGGGGCTGCTCTTTCCTCCCTGTCTGCCGCCCATTCTCTACGCCATTGTGGCCAGTGGCAGTGGCAGCGCGAGTGTGAGCATGGAGGAGATGTTCAAGGGAGGCTTGCTGCCCGGCCTGGTGATGATGGTGCTGGCCGGCTGGTGGGGGATGCGTTGCGGGCCGAAGCGGGAAGCCGCCGGCGCGCGCTTTAACGCCGCCGAGGCATGGCGCACATTCTGGGTGGCGAAGTGGGAACTGCTGATTCCGGTGGTCGCGCTGGTGGCCTTGTTTGGCGGGTGGGCCACGCCGGTGGAGGCCGCGGCCATCACGGCGCTTTACGCGTTCAGCGTCGAAACCTTCATCTACCGCGACCTGAGACTTTTCAAGGATGTGCCGCGCGTGATGGCCGAATGTGGGTTACTCATCGGCGGTGTGCTGCTGATTCTCGGCGTGGCGCTCGGCTTCACGTACTACCTCATTGACGCGCAAATCCCGGATCAAGGCGCGGAATGGGTGGCTGGCGCGGTCAAATCGCGGTGGGTGTTTCTCCTGCTCGTCAACATCTTCCTGCTGGGGGTCGGCTGCCTGATGGACATCTACTCGGCGATTGTCGTGGTCGTGCCTTTGCTCGTGCCGATGGCGCAGGTGTTTGGCGTGGACATGACCCACCTTGGCATCATCTTCCTGGTCAACCTGCAGCTTGGCTATCTGACGCCGCCGGTCGGGATGAATTTGTTCCTGGCGTCGTATCGGTTCAACAAGTCCATGGCGGAAGTGACGCGGGCCACGCTGCCGCTGCTGGTGGTCATGTTCGTAGGAGTGCTGCTGATCACTTACGTTCCGTGGCTGACCACGTGGCTGCCGTCCGTCTGGAAGTGAGCGCTTGCGTTGAACGAAGCGCTCTCGCCCGCTCACTCGCTGAACCGGTAGTTGAACCGGCCTTCCGGCGCGACGTCGCCGCTCACGTAGAAATCCATGATGTCGCCGGGTCGCTGGAGGTTGTCCGCCCACTTGAAGTCGAGCGAGAGGCGGGCGTTCCGCTCCGCAAGGCCGAGTGACTGACGTGGAATGGCAAGGTGCAGTTCGTTGCCCTGCACGCGGAACTCAACCTGCGTGACTTTCTGCCAGCGCCAGCCACCGTCGTTCTTCTCCAGCCACGTCTTGCCTTCACGCTCCATGCTGCGGTTCACGATGAAATCATAGCCTTCCCAACCGGTGCTCGCGTCTTGGTCGGCGTCAATCAGCAGCCACATCCAGTTCGTGCCGCTGGACGGCGTGATCGGCTCGCGGGTGCGGACGTGGAAATAGACGCTCCGCGAGTCGCGCGCGACTTTGCAGGCCGTCAGGTCGTTGCGTCCGGTCTTGCTGGTGTAGTGCAAACCCGCGGCGCCGTCGTGGTCACGCGGTTCGGTTTCGCCGACGTGATCAGCGAACTCGGGCGCGACCTCCTGCCACTGATCGAAACCCCGTTCAATCCGGATCGTCTTCGGCGCTGAGGCAGACGGCAACGCGGGTGCGCCTTTGAACCGCCGAACGTTCGCCACGAGTTGCCAGTAATAGTTGTCGCCGTGCCCGCCCTTCATCGGCTCGATGTCGCGGCTGTGTTCCTCGTCGAACTGGTCCACGAACACCAGCGGGCCGTCCGGTTTGCCCCAGCGCCCGGCGATCCACTCGTTCCAGCCGGTGACCATTACGAACGGCGGCGTGAGGTCAAACGCGCGCTGCCATTGTTCCTGGAAATTGAAGCCGTGATTCACCGCGTCTGGCCCGCGCTCCACCCGGTCTCTGTGAAAGCTTCGTCCGCGGGCTTCGCCGGAACTCATGTTCGTGACCTTGCCGTCCTTCTGCCGGAGGTTCTGTGCCACGGAGATGTTGACCTGCTCAGGCTTCTGCGGATCGTCGGTGTAACCGTAGGGCTGCGGGTAGGTCGCTTCCCAATGCCAGGCGTAAGGCGTGTTCGTCAGCGTGAATGGCCAATGCGCGCGACGCAGCGTGAAGAACGCGCGCAACTCCGGCGCGGCCTGATCCGGGTCGCAGATCAACAGCGGTTTGCCCTGCCATTGAAACCAGAGCTCCGGGTAAAGACCGGGCTGGAAGAGATGCTCGTAAAGCCGTTGCGCGGTTTTGCCGGCCTCCGTGTTGACCATGAAGGCGATCTGCGGAGTGCGACCACCAGCCTGCCGGATGCGGCGAAAGACCTCGCAGAGCTTCAGATAAACCTCGGGATAGGTCTGGGCGTTTGTGGTGTCGAAGATCAGCGTGTCAATGCCGGCGTCGGCGAGCAGTTGCGCGTGGCGGCGCAGCACCCAATCGTCGGTGCTGTGATAATACCCGTAGAGCGGCTCGCCCCAGTAGTGATACATGCCGATCGGCCCCCACAGCGGCGACGCTGGCTTCGTAAGCGCGTCCGGATCCTTGGCGAGGATGCGGGCGATGTCATAGGGCGCGTCCCAGTGCGGGCTCTTGCCGCCGGGATTGTTGTGCCAGAGGAAATAGAAGATGCCGACGAACCGGTCCGTGCGCGGTGGGCCGACCTTTTCCGCCAGAGGCAACGTTCGTCCCAGCGCGTCGGTGGCTGGCCACGGCGTGCCGGGATTGATGGCGGCGAGGTTGGTGGCGGCGGTTGCGTCGCACCAAGCAGCCATCAACAGAACCGGCAAAACGGAATTCATCGTTCGTGAGCGGATCAATCTGCTAGTTCTCATCGCAAGTGCGGCCGGTCATCTCGGTGAGTTGTCAGGCTCGTTGTGACGGTCAGTTCCACCAGGTTCCACAAAAGAACACCAAGACGTACATCAACACCAAGAGGAGTAACGGTCCAATCGAAACCAAGATTCTCTCGTGTCTTCTTGGATGCCCATGCCTGACAGCCCGCCACAGTGCCAATGCCCAAAACGCGACACAGAAAAGCAGCCAACGCACGCCAAACTCACCTGTATCGAGTATGGTGGCAGCTAGCCCGATTCCGAAGACTTGGCAGAGCGCAGCCATCTTCAAGGGTTCTCGCCAGGAACCTGGCGATCTCTCAAGAAACGGCTTCATTGGAAGACGGCGCACGAAAGTCTCAGCCAGTCACGTCCTCGATTTCCACCAATCCGGATGCCGGCTCAGGTGCATTACAGCAGAGACGACGATGGTCTCTTCCTCGATTGTGTAGATCAATCCGAACGGAAAGCGTCGTGTTCGGCAGCGGCGGTGGTTCTCTGAGACCTTCGTCCAGGCTAGGGGATTCAGCAGGATGCGGCGGAGCGTGCGCTCAACCTCGTCGAGGAATGCGAGGCCCAAGCCTCGCTCAGCGAGTTCGTAGTAGCTCACCGCTTCAGCGAGGTCCTGTTCGGCCGGTGAAAGGAAGCGATAGGTCACCGGGAATGACGTTCACGAAGTTCGCGAATGACGGCTGGACCGTCGCTGGACTGCACCTTGCCTGCCTTGTAGTCCGCATAGCGCTCCTCGGCCAGGCGCGACCACTCACCTTGAAGCTCGCGTGATGAGGCGTCATCGAGGCTGGAGAGCAAAGCGTCAGCGAGCAGGGCTCGATCTGAGAGCGACAGCTTCATTGCTTCACGTTCAAGAATGGCTTGATCCATGCGAATACGATACGAGTCTCGCGTGCCAAGGCAAGCGTGGTCCATGCCCTCGGCTCGTCGTGATGAAAGGCCTGGCCAAGCCTTCCGGTTCTTAGCTCGCCGGCGGAGCCACTTCAGGGAGCTAGTTTCACTCGATAGAGCCCTTGCGGAGCGTTGCTCGAAACCTCGCCCCACCAGACAAACGGCGGCGTGGGCGACTCGTTTGTGGAGAGCGGCAACCAGCCGGTGGGGCCAGCCTCGGAGGCACGTTCGATCACGTAATCCGGGCCGGCGTCACCGGACACGACCATGGAGAATCGTCCGGTGAGGATTGTGGGCGTGCTGAGCGTCGGCGCCACGGGCCGCACCACGCGAATCTGGACGTTCTGGGTGGCACTGAGGTTCGGCGTGCCGGCCTCTGTGGCGCGAACCACCAGCCAGTTGGTGGAGGGTGATTGGGCAACGGCTGGCCGCCAAGTGAAACGGCCAAGCCCGGGATCGAAGTCGCCCCCCGTGGGGCCGCTGAGCAACACGAGCGTGAGGGACTGCGCCGGCAGGTCAGCATCCGACGCCACGCAAGTCAGCGTCAGCGGCTGGCCGGCCATGAGGACACGATCAGGTTGCGGCTGGAACTGGGGGGGTTGGTTTACTTCACTGACCGTGACGGTGAAGGAGTTGGTGGCCATCAGTTGCGGCGAACCGTTGTCGGCCACGATGGTCTTCAAAGTGTAAGTGCCGGTCCCCTGCGCTTCGCCTGGCGTCCAGGCGATGACGCCGTTGGTGTCCACGCTCGCGCCGTCCGGCGGGTTCTCCAGGGCGTAGGCGAGGGTGTTGGCTGGGACGTCGCTGTCGGTGGCGGCATTGGTGACTGACAAGGACGACAGCTCGGCCACGGAGCGATCGCCTTGCGCGGGCAACACAGGCGCGACGTTTACTTCGTTAACCGTGACCGTGAGAGAGTTGGTCGCCTTGAGCTGCGGCGTACTGTTATCCGCCACGATGGTCTTGAGGGTGAACACGCCCGCACCCTGCGCCTCGGTCGGGGTCCAGGTGATCACGCCGTTGGTGTCAATCGCGACGCCGGTTGGCGTATTCTCCAGCACGTAATTCAGCGCGTTGGCTGGCAAGTCCGCGTCCGTCGCCGTGTTCGTGACGGTTAGCAGCACGAGTTCGTTGATCGCGCGGTTGGTTTGCACGGGTAATGCCGGTGCGAGATTGGCCTCGCTGACCGTGACGGTCAGCGGTTGGGTGGTGCTGGCGGGTGGTTCGCCATCGTCGGTGACCTGAATGGTGATCGAATAGCCGCCCGGCCCTTGCGCCTCGGTGGGTGTCCACGTGATCAGGCCGTTCGTCGGGTTGATAACCATGCCGGACGGAGCGCCGGTTTCGAGGGAGAAGGTCAGCGTCTGCGCCGGCGTGTCCGCGTCGCTGGCGGCGTTGGTTATGGTGAGCGTCTGTCCCTCCGCTATGTTGCGGGACGCCAATGGCGCGAGCGATGGCGATGCGTTCACTTCGTTGACCTGGATGCTGAAGGTGTTCGTGTCGCTCAACGGCGGCACGCCGTTGTCGGTGACGCGAACCGTGACGGGATACGTGCCGGGGCCTTGCGTTTCGGTGGGAATCCAGGTGAACACGCCCTCGGCGGTGATGCCCGCGCCGGACGGGGCGCCGGGATCGAGGCTGAAGGTCAGGAGTTGCGCGGGGAGGTTCGGGTCCGTCGCGGCGGCGGTGAACGTGAGCAAAGCACCTTCGCCCACCGTCTGGTTGGGCAGCGCCTCCACTGCGGGAGGCTGGTTGGCTTGAGCGACGACATTGGCTTGGCGCGGCGTCGGGTTCGTCATGAAGTAGATGCTAGCTGAGCCGTCGCCGAAGCGTCCCTGGCTCACATCGTTGGTCTGCGTGCCGAACGTAATGGCGTCCACCAGCACGCCGCCCGGCGCGAACAGGCCGAGCGCTTCGCCGCCTTTGTCCAGCTTGAAGCTCGCGTGCAGGTCGAGCCCGGGTCCGTTCTGGCCCGTTTCCTCGTCAGCCCAAACGAGCAAGTACCCACCCGCGGCGAGCGTGGTGCCGGACGGGATTTGCCACTTCGTCTTATTCGTCAGCACGTCCGTGAGGTAGTAACCGGAGAGGTCCACGGTGTCTCCGCCCGCGTTGTAGAGTTCAAACCAATCCTCGAACTGGCCGTCCGCGGGATCGGCGAGCTTGGTGGAGTTGTCAGCCATCCATTCGTTGATGAACACCGGGACGGGCAACCCGGCGGGATTGTTCGTCGCTCCGGGCGTGGGGATGGTGAAGATCTGCCGCCCGCTGACATTGGCGTCCGGGTAATCGCCGTACGCCCGCCCGACGCTGGCGACGTCGTAATTCAGGTAGTCGAGGATGTTCGTTTCCCCGTTGACGAGGTGGGCCAGCATCAGGGAACCGCTGCCGGCCGCGAGACGGAAGCTGGTGTGCCATTCGGTCGTCGAGGTTTCCCCGGGCTCGCCGTCGAGCCACACGATGAGGAACTGGCCAGGGCTGATCGTGGCGCTTGCTGGGAAGGGCCAGGCAAAGGGATTCGCGTAATTGGTGGAGAGGTGGAAGCCGGAGAGGCTGATGGCGTTCGTGCCACCGTTGTATAGCTCCACCCACGGATCGCGGTCGCCCATGCGATCGGCGATGCCGTTCGTCACGCCGACACCGTTGACGGGCAGCAGTTCATTCAACCAGAGCGTGGGAAAAGCGGGCCGGGTGGCGCGCACGGAGTTCGCGGCGCCTGGGGTGTAGCGGGCGAGGTTGCTCGATCCGCCCGAATAATCCGTGTCCAGCTTCAGAGCGAACACCACGTCGCTGCTGCCGCTGTCAACCTGATGCACTTCGACGGCCAGGATGTTGGTGCCGGTCTTGAGCGCGGTGGTCTGCACGGTGAACGGGCCTTCGTAGTTGGCATTTCCGACGGCGGGAGAGGATGCCAGGGAAGCATAGGTGGCCGGGTTGGCCGGCACGCGGACATCGAACAGGCGTTGGCCGTTCAGGTGGAACACGGCGCCGTCATCCAGGAGGGTCGTGAATTTGAGCGACACGCCGTTGAGGGTGCCGGAGTAATTGAACGCGGTTCGGAAATAGAAGGTCGTGCGGCCGCTGTTGTCCGCCAACGGAGTCCGGATCGGTTCGGGCAGGCTGGACTCTTCATCCGCCAGCACGCCTTGCCCCGCAGGCCAGGCGGAGTCGTTGTAGTCGGTTGCGGTCCAGTTGATGCCGTTGAGGTTGGCGGTCTGGTTGTATCTCCAGACATTCGACCAGGTGAGGAGCGTCTGCGGCTGGGGTGGTGGTTGGTTGGTCAGCATCGCCGCCCAGTTGGCTACACGGTTGTTGTCTTGAGCCGGATCCATCAACTGCAACGAAGGCCCAATTCCGTCCGCCAGCGCGGCCCAGGGCGGATCGTCATCGTACGTCACCTGGTCAATGACCTGGTCCAACTCAGGCGTGGCGCCCGGATGGATGAGTTGGATCGTTTCACCGCCTTTGTCGAAGCTGCCCTCGAACACTCCGGCAATCGGGATGGCCAGGCCATAGACCCGTGTGAACTCATCCGCGTCTTTCACGAACACGAGGTAAGCGCCTGGCTGCAAGATCGTCCCTGGCAGGATTGTGCAGTCCAGTCCGTTGATCCGCCAGTTGGAGAGGTCGTACGCGGTGTTGGTGGCGGTGTTAAACAACTCGATGAAGTCCGCGTCCGGCACGGCCGGGTTGTACATAATTTCGTTGATGACGATGTGATCCTGCGGCGGCTCCAACGTGCCGGTGAAGGTGATGGCCAGATTCGCAGATGATCCGGACACGGCCTGGCCTTTGTTGTTCCAGCCTTGGATGGTCAAATTGTTCACGCCGGGTTGCAGCGCTACGCGGAGCGTCCAAGCGGTGACCGAAGTCCAGGTGGGTTGGGCCGCGATGCCATTGACGGTGATCGTTGCCACGCCGATGGGGGCGGTGCCAGTGAGCGTGATGAGGTTGCGATTTGTGGAGAACGAACTGGAACCGTCCACGGCGAAGCTGGCCGCCACGGTTGCCAGTTGCTCGGAAATGTAACTCCACCGCGCGGCAGCGTAGTCCTTCAGGCCTTGCGTGGTCCAGTAGTCCGGGCCGATCCCGGCCGCCACGAGACCGTTGTAGAGCGTATCCACGTGATTGGCGAACGTCGTCGCGTCCAACGGCCCGGCGAGGGCATCCTCGAAGGCCCGCCAATAGGCGCGCTGGAATTCCGGGAAGTCGCGCAGCCGGTTCATCAACGGCGCGTTGCCACCGAAGAGCCCGGTCGTCGGCCCATCGCCGCCGACGTTGAACACGAAGTCAATATCCCACGGCAGCAGCACCCACGGGCCCTTCTCCGGCTTGTAGGCGTACATGTTCTTGCCGCGGTTGTAACCGTAGCTGTCCCAGTTGCCCACGATCCGTTCCATCGCCAGGATGCGCGTCCACTTCTCGACGTCCATGAGGCTCGCCACCCGCGAGCGGTAAGGCTCCGGCTGCGTCGCGTTCACGGCGTCCACCAAGTTGAACAGGTTGGTGAAATCGTTCGCCGATTCGCGCACGGAGCGCGGCCGCCAAATCCACCGATAGCGCGCCGTCTTCTTCGCGCCGCCGGTGGTGGTGAAGTTCTCCAGCGTGGCGTCAACATTCCCGAGCATGTTGTCGCCCGAATCGTTGAACTCGAACCAGTCTTCGATCTTGTGCAGACTGCCGGCATCGTCGTCGGGGAAGAACTGCTTCACGATCTCGCGGTCCGGCTGCTGGGAATCCTCATAGACGTTTCCCCGCTGCTGGCCGTTGAAGAACACTCGGACGTGCCGGCGGTGCAGATAGGGTGCGCCCAACTTGCGTCCGATCCAGAAGGAGGCCTGCTCGCCTTGGTAGGTCGGGTCGCTGTGCAAATTGCCAATCGTGGCCAGCACGAAATCATCGGCACCCAGCACCATGTCGTCCTTGGCCAGATTCAATTCGTAGTCACAGGCGCCCGCCAGTGGGCCGGAGTAACCGGGCGTGTGCCACGGACTGCCGCTGTAGAGCGTGCCGGCGTTATAGCAAACGCGGGTGTCGCCATACACGAACGTCATGTCCAGCGGATGATTGCTCTGCTTCTCGCGCGTCGCCCAGCGGTTGACGTTCTTCTGCGACACCCAGAGACGGTAGGCGCCCAGCATCGGCAGGCCTGCGGGTTCGCCAAAGCTCACGAGACACTCGCGCTCGGGCGCATCGGACGGGAAACGGCTGGCGACGGATGGCGTGCCAGCATCTTGCGTCTCCAGATAAAACGCCACCCGCACACCGGCGGCCTGGCCGGGAATCGTGCCTGAGTACAAACCCGCGCCCCGATAGCTGAGCGGGACGGTGAGGATATTGGTGTCCGGGTCCACGCGATACTTGAGCGTGGCCGCGGCCAAGCCGTCCGGGTCCTCGATTTGCGCCGTGACCGTCACTGTCTCGCTCGCCGCGGGCAGGACGGGCCAGTGGCTTACGGCCGAAATCGCGGGACCGGCGTTGGTCAGGAATCGCGTGTTGCGCGCCCCGGGCGAACCGAACGCCTGCGTCGTCAGGGTGCTGCCGGGAGCTTCCAGCCAGTTGCCGTGGAGCCGGAGCAGGATTTCCGGATGCCCCTTCAGCCAACGCACCCGGGCCCGCAGCGTGGCGGTGGTGCCTTGCTGCAGCGTTTGCGTCAGCACGGTGCGGATGCGGTTCGCGCCCGTATCGCCGCGGCCGGAGGCGGCCACGTGCAGGCAACCGCCGCTGTAACCGCCGCTGGCCTGCCACACGGAGTCCTGGTGCGTCCCCTGCAAGAACCAGCCCGTGGCGCTGCTGTCGAACGTGCCGTTGACGACCACGTTCGCGCCGCTCTGCGACACGACTTCCACGTTGTCCACTAGGCATTCTCCCTCGCCGAGCAGGAACAGTTGCAGTTGATCGGCATTCGCCATCGCGCCGTTATCCAGCAGGCCGGTGAACTCCACGAGCGTCCAGCCGCTCTTGGCGGTTTCGTCGCTGTCGGCCCAATTCACGGCCAGGTTGCCATTGCCGCGCGCATCGGTGCGTTCCAGGCTGCTCCCGCCGCCATCCGCCCAGCGCCCCCAGCGCCCGCCCGTCGCGTAGGTCACTTCGTCCACGGCGATGTGAATTTTGTTCGTGACGAACTGCCCCAACTGGTTGGTGGAAACCAGGTCGTCGGGTTTCGTCAAGCGCACCACATCTCCGCCATTGCCCAGGGTACCGCTGTAGGCACCCAGGACCAGCGCGGGATTGAGCGCGGGCTGCGCCAGCAACAAGTTCGTCCGGCTGCCAGCGACAACCGCATAGCCACCTGCCGCCAGACTGGTGCCGGTCGGGAAGTTGAAACTGATTCCACCGCGAAGCCGCCATCC
>CAYJNU010000142.1:0-16887 GCA_964371005.1 uncultured Verrucomicrobiota bacterium
GCCAAAGGCTTGCCGGCACTTCCGCAGGCTGAAAGCCCGCACCACTCGACCTTGGCGCCGGTGCAAAGATGCGCCCACCGGTCGGCGGCGCAGGACCGGCGCATAGCAAAACGTTGGAGGGACTGACGCGCCGCCGTCCGCGCTCATTCCCGCACCGCGTTCATTCCGAAGCGCATGATGCGCTCGATGAGCTGGGGATAGGTGAGACCCGCCTTCAGCGCGGATTGCGCGAAGTCCTCCTCAGCGGCGAGGATGGGATTCGGGTTGGCTTCGATGAAGTAAATCTCGTTGGCGGGCGTGACGCGGAGGTCGATGCGCGCGTAGCCGTCAATCGTGAGCAGGCGGTAGATGCGCTTGCAGGTTTGCACGAGGTCGCGGGCGAGGGCCGGGTCCAAATCCTCGGCGAACTGGTTCTGGAGACCCCAGCGCTTCCGGTATTCCTCATCCCACTTGGCCTTGTAGGTCGCGATCTTGGGCTCGTCGGGCGGGACTTCCTTGAAGACCAGTTCCCGGACGGGCAGCGCTTCGAGCCGCTGGTTGCCGAGAATGCTGACGTAGAGTTCGCGCCCGGCGATGTATTCCTCGGCGATGGCGTCGTTATCGTATTTCTCGTGGACGAACTGCACGCGCTCGCGGAATTGCTCGTCGGTCTCGACGAAGGAGGCCTGCGAGATGCCGTAGGAGGCCTCCTCTTTGAGCGGCTTAATGAGGATGGGGAATTTCAGCCGCCGGGGCCGCACCCCGCGGCGCCCGCGCGGGATCACCGTGAACTCCGGCACGCGGATGCGGTGGTAGCCGAGGATTTTTTTTGAAATCGCCTTGTGCTTGCAGAGCGTCAAACCCGTGGAACCGCAGCCGGTGAAGGGGTGGCCGTGCATCTCGAGGAACGAAACGATGTTCTGATCGAACGCGCGGTTGTTCCGGAACTGGTCGGCGAGGTTGAAGATGACGTCAGGCTGGAAAGACTGGAGCTTCTGCCGGAGCAATTCGAGTTCGTCGAAGATGACGAGGGCTTCGGTGGTGTGCCCCAATTGGCCGAAGGCGGCTAGCACGTCCGTCTCGGTCTTTCGGTCGCCCGCGAGGTAAGCGGCGAGGTCGTGGTCGGGCGGCGTCGGTTCGACGGCGTCGCAGAGCACCAGGACTTTCAGGTTCTTCTTCACGCAGAGTTACTTCGTTCGCTTGAACTTACCGGTAAACAAATGATTCATTACCAGCGTGGTGATGTAGGCGGCAACGTGCAAGTTTTGCTTGGGGTCGTAGGCCTTGATGTGCAGGCCGAGCGCGTCACAGCGTGCGATCAGCCGCCCGAGCAATTGGTCCACCCGATAGCGGTTCTCGTTCGTCCACTGGCAGACCGCGTTGGTCAACTGGTGCCGGTGCCGCCGCAAGTATTCCGAGGCCAGAACGCGCCCGGCGGCTTCCGCCGCGCCGTCGAAAAGCTGCCGCAGATCGTTGTCGTAGAAATCGGGGAAGGAATGTTCGTAGGCCTTCCGCTTGCGGGCGTAGTAGGTCTTGAGCTTGATGCCCAGGCAATCGTGGTCCGTGATGCGATACTCAGGCAGCGGGAGCGGGGGGGTGCCCGCGAGCGAGCGCATCAACTCATCCACGTATTCCAGCTTCTGCAGCGCCTTCCAGTCCGCGTATTGCTTCCGCCAGTCGAGCCCGGGCGTGAGCCACACCGCAAACGTCTCAGCGAAGTCTTCGTCCGGATGGCTCTGCGCATACCAATCGTCCAGATGCACGACGAAGCTGCGGCTGTAGGGGCGCGGCCGGTAGAACGACGGCGTTTCCTCGCTCGAAGTCCGGCCGAAGGTGCGCTGCCACTTGCGCTTCCGGGACAACTGGTACGCGTAGGCGTAAGCGTGGCCCGCCTCATGCCGGACAAGCCGCATGAACCACTCGGGGTTTTCTCCCTCAACCTCCAGGATGATCGTGCGCTCAAGCTGTCGCAGCCGGTCGTGGACCAGGAAGAAGGGGATGAAGATGACCGGCACCCCCACGGGCACGAACCATTCATCGCCGATGTGGCAGGGCGGATGGAAGACCAGTCCCTTCTGCGAAAGCTCGTCGTACAGTTGCTGCACGAGCGGCTGCAGCGGCGAGCCTTCGAGCTGGAGGCCGAGTTGGGCGATGCGCCTCTGCAGCAACTCATCGTCGCTTAGCGCGGCCCAGTCGGTGGTGTCCATGCGGCGAGCCTAACACGCCGGAAGCTGGGGCCACAAGTGCGCGGCCTCCGTTGAAAGCGTTTCGTCCCTTGCCGGAGTCGCTGGCCCATCGCAGACTCCCATCCATGAGTTTCGCCAGAATTCTTCTTGTCGCCGGTCTGCTTGCGGTTGCTTCTGTCGCCACGGCCAGCGCCGCAGAACCGCCACCCGCCGAAGCCACACCAGCGCGCTCGCGTCTTGGCATCAACCTGAGCGGCTGCGCGGACTGGAACACCGAGCATCCGTTCGTGGACGTCTTTCGACTCTCGCGCCGATGGATCAGCCAGCGCGAGGGCGAGGCGTGGGGCAAAGGGCCGGAGCTGGAGCGTGATGCGAACGGCTGGATCAAACGGCTCGAACCGGGCTGCCGCGCCGAGACGCCCATCCTCACCGCCGGCCACGCGCCCAGCGGAGAATACGTTTGTCTCTACGACGGCGACGGCGAACTCGATTTCCAGCACAACAGCCACGTCGTGTCGCGTGCCCCAGGGCGGATCGTGGTGGAGATTGACGGCGCAAAGGGCGGCGTGTTCGTGCAACTCAAGCGGACGAATCCGGAGAACCCCGTTCGTAACATTCGGGTGCTGATGCCCGGCTGCGAAAAGAGTTACGCCAGCGAACCGTTCAGCCCCGCCTTGCTCCAGCGCTGGCGCGGTTTCAACACGATCCGTTTCATGGATTGGATGGACACGAACGGCTCCGAGCAGCGCGAATGGGCGGACCGCCCGACGCCATCCTTCTGCAACTTCACCGAACACGGCGTGCCCGTCGAGTTGATGGTGGCCCTCTGCAACCGGCTCAAGACCAATCCCTGGTTCTGCCTGCCGCATGCAGCGAGCGACGACTATGTGCGCCAATTCGCCGCCGCCGTGAAACGCCGGCTCGATCCGTCGCTCAAGGTCTATGTGGAATACTCAAACGAGGTTTGGAACGGTCAGTTCACGCAGACACGCTACGCGGGCGAGCAAGGGCGAAAGCTCGGCTTCGCGGAAAAGGACTGGGAAGCCGGTTGGCGCTACTCAGCCTGGCGCTCGGTGCAGATGCACAAGCTTTGGGAGCAGGCTTTCGGCGGACGCGAGCGACTCGTGCGCGTGATCGCGTCGCAAGCGGCGAACCCTTACGTGTCCGAGCAGAAGCTGATCTTCCAGGAGGCGTGGAAGCAATTCGACGCGCTGGCCATCGCGCCATATTTCCACATGAACGTGCCAGCCAAGGGCAGTGACCGACAATTGAGCGCGGAGCAGGTTGCGCAATGGCCGCTCGAATGTGTGCTGGAGAACGTGGCCACCAACTGCGTGCCCGAGGCGATTCGGGACATGGCCGCGCAGAAGAAGCTCGCCGAGAAGTACCACCTCAAGTTGATCTGCTACGAGGCCGGCCAGCATCTGGTTGGCGTGGGCGGCGGTGAGAACAACGAAGCGCTCACCCGACTGCTCCAAGCCGCCAACCGCCATGCCCGCATGGCCGAGTGCTACCGCGCCTACCTCGACGGGTGGAAGGCGGCTGGTGGCGGCGACCTTTGCTGTCTCTTCTCGTCCGTGGGGCAGTTTTCCAAGTGGGGCAGTTGGGGTTTGCTCGAGTTCGCGGACGAAACCGGCTCACCGAAGTTCGACGCGGTGATCCAGTGGAATCGCGCCAACCCGCAGTGAGAACGTGCTGCCGGCATCCTGCTGGCAGTTCACGGGCGAGAAGACGGAGCGAAGTGCGATCTCCGGACAGGATGCCGTCAGCGCTCCCCGTACAAGCGGCGACCCACTTCGCGGCTGGCAGCGATGGTTTCGGAGTAGGGCGTGTCGGCCACGTCCAAAAAACCGATCTGGTAATTCTCCTCGTCATACACGCGGCCGGTGGTGGGCTCGTCCTGCCATTGAAACCAGTGCGTGCCGACGAACTGCGGGTGGTGGAGCGCCCCGAGCACATAGTCACGGTAAGCCTGCGCCCGGGCTCGCTGGTTTTCGACCGGCACCAACCCGGTGTGGAACAGGCCCCGATCCAGGGCGCCAAAGTGGAATTCGCCCACGATCAGCGGCTTGTCTGCTCCGGGGTATTTGAAGTCGGCAATGCTCCGCTGGTACAGGTTATAGCTCACTACGTCGCAATACTTGCCCGCCGCCTTGGCCGCGTAGTTGTTCACCCAGGCGAATCGGCAACCCAGATAAAGTTGGTTGGGCGCGACGGACTTGATGGCGTCGCGCACCGTGCGGAAATAGGTCTCGGCGGTCTTGGTGTAGAAGGCGACCAAATCGTCACGGGCTTTCGCTTGGTCGGGCAGATCGCGGCTTTCAAGCAGGGCGTCCCAGGACTGGTGACTTGAGCCCCACGCGGCATTCAGCTTCGCAATGTCGGCGTACTTCGCTTTAAGGTCGCTGACGAATTTGCGCTTGGCGGCTTGGTCAGGTGCCGACTTCAAGGCCCCGAGCGCGAGAGAAGTTTCGTCGCCCCACGACATTTCGTTGTCGCTGAAGTAACCGAGACACCAGGGATCGTTGGCGCTGGAGTTGCGCTTGCCTTCCATTGCCCGGCGAACCGCGGCGGCAAAGCCTGGATCGAACACATCCGGGAACTGACCCCAGTAGCCCTCGCTGCCTTCGATCATCTTTGCCCCGCGCGAGCCGAGGGTGTCGGTGTAAGGCGTGCGGCGCAGCAGGAAGATGCCGGAGTCGGACCAGTTCGCAATGGTGTTCAGCCCCCAACTCCGCAGGCGTTGGTGCGTGATCCCCGCATAAACCTGTTTCCATTCGCTACCGTACTTGCGCTTCAGGTTGGCGCCGGCGAAAGAAAAGCACTGGGGACGCTGCCCGGCGTAATGGCCCTTGAGCGCGTAACCGGTGGAGAGAAACTCGCGGTAGTCCGCTTGGCCGCCGGGAAAATCCTCAAACCACGCCGCCCGCTCATCGATTGGCGTCGCGTCCAGCATGCGCACGCAGTCAATGCCATGGGACCAGAACAGACGTCCGTCCGGATCCACGAGCCACCATTTGCCATCCACCTTCTCCGTGCGAAAGAACCCAGTGGCTTTGAGTTGCGGGCCGCTCGCCCAACCGCCGTATTGGTCCCAGCCAGTCGGACCGGGACTACCGGCGAGCTGCGCTGCCTCGGTCGCCCGCCGTTGCCGGAGCTCGGTGAGCGAATGAACCTTCCCCGGCCAGTCCTTGTGTTTGTATTGACCGAACGTGTCAATGAAGGGGAAGAACGGATCGGCATCCGTAACCCAGGCGGTCGGTGGCGTGTGTTCGCCGGCCGCGCGGCAGTCGGCCACCTCGAAGCAGTGATCCTCGCTCGGCTTGTTCACGAAGAGCAGAAACTGCGTGACGTTTTTTAGGTCCAGCGTTCCCGCGCCACCTGCCGCCACCGGATAGCCCCGCATTCCGAACAGTTTTCCGTCGAGCTTGTTGCCCGCTTCCCGCCGGAGGGTGACCTTCAGCGCGTCCGTCTGGCCCGGATTCAGCGTGACCGATTCGGTCACGCAGTTCTTTGTGCCGTCGGCCCCGGGATTGTCCACGCGGCAGGACACCGTGACTGGGTTGGTGCCGGTGTTCTTCAATCGCAAGACGAGCTGCGCGAAAGGCGACAAATCCCAGTGCCCAGCCGGCGCCGGAAACGTGACCCCGGGCCAGGGTTTCTCATGCCCCGTGTTAATGCGAAGGGCAGCGCCGCCGACGGTCTTGACGACGGCGACCGTCGCGTCGCTGCACGCGATCCGCTGGGGGTCAAAACCCGCCTCGAAGTTGAGGATAGACAAATCAGCCGCCAGGGATGGCCTCAGCGAAAACAGCAGCACCAAGCCAAGCCAGCCGGCCATCGCGTTGTTCCGCAAGCGCGTCGCACCGCCCCTTCCCCGGGCGAGCTGCCTGAACACAGCGATCGTTTCTCCATCCGCCGCGCGTGTCATCAGAACTCGCGCAGCTTTTGGCAACATGGCAGCCAGCAACTCTGGGAATCCAATCATCCGAGAGGGATACACGTCTCACGTCCGCTGTGTCCATGATGTTCTGCCGGGAGAAGCATGCCGTTGCGCTGACGGAGGGAAAGGCAGCGCGGCCCAGTCCACGCCTTCGAGGCGAATTGAACAAACACGATTGAATCACGGATCGGGCGAGGTATAGCCTCCGCCCATGACAAACGCACCGCTTCCCCAGCTCGGACGACGCCAGTTTCTCTCCACCCTCGCCGGCGCCGTAGCCCTGACCGCCGCGAGCCCAGTCGTTCGCGCGGCAAGCGCCACTCGCAAAGGCCGGCTGAAACAGGCGGTCTGCCGCGGCGTCTTCAAGGATTCCAAGTTGGACTTGGATGGCATGTGCCGCGAAGCCGCGCGGCTGGGCGCTGCCGGTATTGACCTGGTCGGCCCGCAGGACTTCCCAACGCTCCGGAAACACGGCCTGATTCCCACCATGGTGTCCGGCGGGAGCAGCATCAAGCAGGGGATCAACGACAAGAAGAACCACGCCCAGATTGACACCAAGATGCGCGAGGCCATCAAGGCCGCCGCCGAGGCGGGCGCACCCAACGTGATTGTGCTGGCCGGTGATCGCGCAGGCATTTCCGATGACGAGGGTTTGGAGAATTGTGCGGTGTTCCTTAACAACATCAAATCGCTCGCCGAAGCATCCAAAGTCACGCTCTGCATGGAGCTGTTGAACAGCAAGGTCAACCACCCGGGTTACATGTGCGACCACACCGCCTGGGGCCTGAGATTGTGCCAACAGGTCAACTCACCGCGGGTCAAGCTCCTCTACGACATCTACCACATGCAGATCATGGAGGGCGACATCATCCGCACCATCCGGGACAATATCCAATACATCGGCCACTTCCACACTGCCGGCAATCCGGGTCGCCACGAGTTCGATGAGACCCAGGAGCTTTACTATCCACCCATCTGCAAGGCCATTGCCGACCTCGGCTACTCAGGATATCTGGCGCACGAATACACGCCAACCCGCGATCCGCTCGGCACGTTGGAGAAGATGATGCGGCTTTGCGAGGTGTGAGCCGCGCGCCCGTTTATCCCGAGCCTCGTGGTGCTGCTTGTTGAATGGCGGCCTGCTGGGGTCCGCCATCCCCTTTTGGGAGACGAGAACGTTCCCGCAATCTTGTCAGCGCCATCCGACTATCGCCAGCCAGCAAGGCATCACGCGTGGCACGCCCTACTCCGCCACCCCAGCAAGCGCGCCGGGAGAAACAGAAGCGCGCGAATCAGGGCGAACACCGCGCCAACCGTGATGCCAATCAGCCGCAGCGGCAAGGACACCAGCCACACAACCGGGAAGAGAACCAGCGCCAGCAATGCTACAGGCCAGCACAGCACGAACAGAATGCACCACGCAACAAACAGAATCAGCGCTTTCACAGGGATATCCTTCCACTTTCACGCCGGACGTCAACTGCCTTCTCACGCTACTGCTCACGCGTCAACCTCCGAAGGGCGACCGTTCATGACTTTCGATCAGCCCGTCACGACTCGACACGGCGGGGCTTTCTGAGAACAGTGAGCACAGGAGACACTCCGGTTGCCACGCCTCGGCGCGGGCCTGGTTCATGACTGTCCTGCTCGCCGTCCTGCCACCCGCGAAGGCGACTTCACCATTCACCGACACACCGAATACCGCCGCAGCAGTCGCGTGGGTTCGTTTCGCCGGCGGATGGCGGGTGTACCCAGGCACGTCGTACCGCCGGCTGGGCAATGCCGAACTGCGCACGCCGAATCGGCGGTCGTTTCGTGACAACTCGGGCTCCTGAAGTTCCAACCTCGCCGGCGGTGACCGAATGGCGGGAGGGGATTTCCCCTGCGATAATCCTTGATGGGAATTCGCGCTTCAGTTTTGATGAAATCATGGGAACAGAAGAACTTGGTCCAACCCATCGTGCACGCTCCCGTGCATGGTCTTCGTCCCAGTAATACTGTTAGCCTCATGACCACACGCACCAAGAAGCGAATGGTTTGGAGCGTTTCCATCGCTCTGGGTTTGGTGCTGTTGTTTGCCGTTGTCGGGCCGCTCATCCCATACAAGAAGGTGGACATTTGGGTCTGTCCGGTTTCTGGCTCGATGAAGAGGCAAGTTACGTGGTTCGGCTATTTGAGCCACGACGAGTGCATCACCTCTGCCTTGGAGCAGTGGCTTGAGCGCAAAGAGCCGTCCTTCGAGCCTCAGTGGCTACACACCTCGACGACGACCTACTACGTTCTGGGACGCGGCTACGCTTGCGGGGATGCACCTGAGATTTACCAGTTGAGGCCGATTCTTGATGGCGTGGTTAGCAAGTTCAGCGACGAGAGGATTGCCAGCCTCGTCACGGTTCTGCGGCAGGGCTCTCGTGATGAGCAGAGACAGGCGATTCAAAGAATTTCAGATGATTACTTCGACACAAAATGAGGCGCATGGAGCAAAGCAGAAAAGATTGGCGATGGTTGCGCGCAGCAGGTGCTCTATTATTTGGCCTCTTGCTGCTAGCAGCACTCCTTCCCAGCACCGGCGGCGTCATCGAAGGCCCGCCACCAAATCCGGAGATGTGGCGCTGTGGTCCGTTCTTGTTTTTCCCGACTGCGTTTTTCGGTGTTGTTGGAGTCGTGACCGTTTGCACAGGCTGCACCGTGTTTGGCATCATTCGGCGGAACGTTTGCGAGATCGTTGGTTGGTGTTTGCTTGGCATACTGTTGTTCCTCATGATGTTTAGCGGATGATAGATGCGAGACATCCGCCATTCCGACCTCGGATTCGGCCTTTACCACCGCAACGAAAACCACAACACTGCACCGCGCCAAGACCCATGAAACGACTCAACCTTATTGTCTTGCTCGTTGGGTTATCAGCTGGCTTTGACGGCCACGCCGAAACCGCGCCCGCCATGCGTTTCCACGCCAGCTCGCCAATGGAGGCCCAAGCCTGGCAGCGCACGGCCCGCGAGAAGTTGTTTGCCTTGATGATGGGCGGAAGCGAGCCAGCGCGTGGCCCGCTGGCCCCGCAGGTCATTCGTCGCATTGAAGTTCCAGCCGGCGGTTACGTGTTGGAGGAACTCACGCTCCAGACGTTGCCGGATCGCCGTGCCCATGTCTGGCTGGCCCGGCCCTCACAACCCAAGGGCAAGGTGGGCGGCGTGCTGGCCATCAACGGTCACGGGGGCAGCGGCGAAGAGATCGTGCGCGGGACGGGCCTGTATTGGTACGGCCGCGCCCTGGCGGAGATGGGCTACGTGGTCATCGCGCCGGACGTGGGCCAGCACACGTTGCAGCACACCAACTGGTCGCTGATGGGCGAGCGCACTTGGGACGCGCTCCGGTGCGTGGATTATCTCGTCACGTTGCCGGAGGTGGACGCCGGCCGGCTGGCGGTGGCGGGATTGTCGCTCGGCGGCGAGACGACCATGTACGTGGCGGCGCTGGACGAGCGATTGAAGATCGCCTGCAGCAGCGGGTGGCTGACCACGGTGGCGAACATGAAGAACGGTCATTGCCCGTGCTTCAATTTCCCCGGCCTGGAGGAGAACTTCGACTTCGCCGACATCTTCGCCTGCGTGGCCCCGCGAAGTCTGGTGTGCGAGCTGGGCGAACAAGAGCGTGCGCCGGGAGGTTTTCCCGTGAGCATTGGCCGGCAGGCGTTGGAGGCCATCCGCCCCGCCTACCGCGTCTTCAACGCCGAGTCGAACCTGACGCTCACCGTCCATCCCGGCCCGCATGTGTTCAGCGGCCGGGATTTCTTCCCAAAGCTCCGCAGCGCGCTCGGCGCCAACCACCCGCCGCTTCCCAACGATGTTGCCACAGCGGCATGGGTCCGCTTTACCGACGGTCCGGAATCGCTCGACGGCACGGCCTATCACTGGCTCGGACGCACCGAGCTGAAGGTGGCGTTCGACGTCGCTCCCCGTCCAGGCGACGCTTTGGAACTCGGTTGGGGAGCGAAAGGCGACGAACGTGAAGCCGTCTTTCAGATCAACGGCCAGAGCATGACTGTGCGCGACGGCGGTCACTGGGGTTTTCGCTGGATTCGCGTGCCGATTCCCACCAGCGTGAAAGGCGAGCGCTACGAGATCGAAACCCGGCGGGGCAAGCCGCAGTTTGCTTTCTTGAGCGAAGTCCGGCTGATCTCTTCAAGTGCAGGCGAAAACCGCCCCGACCTCAGAGTGCCAAGTCACAAAGGCAGAGTCACGTTGGCCCCGGTTCAGTCGCTGGCACCGGTCGAAGCCTTTCCGGAGATGCGCAGGGTGTGGGATCGGGCGACGCCTTTGCCGCCTGACCTGGCCAAAGATGAACGCATTGCGGCACTCTTCCGCCTAGCTGAACTGCACTCGCGGCAGGCCAACGAAGCGTTCTACCGCTGCCGACGATTCGTAGATGGCTGGCTGGCGATGGCCGATCCGAAAACCGGTTTGATCCCGGAGAACCTCGGTCGAGGCCGCGATCATTGGAACGGGCGCAACAACGCCGCCGACAACTACGCCTTCATGGTGCTCACCTGCGCCCTCACGGACCGCCCGCTGTTCGAGGGCCGCATGCGCGCGATGCTAAAGACTGAGACCGAATTGACCCGGCGGTTGGACCGGCTTGGCGATTACTACCAATTCTCCAAGGGCGGCTTCGAGTTCGACACGGTGGATTTCGATCGGCTGGCGTTCGACAATGCCGAGTATGTGAAGGACGGCCTCATTCCGTTGACCGAATGGCTCGGCCCCAGCCCGTGGTCGGAGCGTGCGGTCGGTCTCATCGAAGACATTTGGAAGAACGCAGCCATCGAGACGCCGTTCGGCAAAATCCCGACGCTGAACTTCGAGGTGAACGGTGATCTGCTCCAGTCCAACTCGCGCCTCTACTGGTTCACCGGCCAGCGCAAGTATCTCGATTGGGCCATCCGCCTCGGCGACTACTACCTCCTCGGCACGAACCATCCCACGCGCGACCGGACCGAACTGCGCCTGATGGATCACGGCGGCGAAGTGGTCAACGGCCTGACGGAGCTTTATGTGATCTTGAGCCGCACGGACCCGGCGAAGAAGAGGACCTACGAGAAGCCGCTGCGCGAGATCTTCGAATCCATCCTGCGGCACGGCCGCAATGCCGATGGGATGCTTTACTCGACCTACAACCCTCAGACCGGCAAGAACTCGGGCCAGTTCGCCGACACCTGGGGTTACATCTACGACGGCGTTTACACCATGTCGCTGGTGGACGATCTCCCCGCCTATCGCGAAGCCATTGCCCATGCCTTGCGCAATCTGAAGGGCAAATACGAAGGCGTGCCCTGGGCGGACAAAAGCACGATGGACGCGACGGCTGATTCCGTCGAAAGCGCGTTGAACCTCATCCACCGCATCCCGGTGGCCTCGGCCGCCGAATGGTGCGACAGCCAGATTCGCCTCATGTGGAGCGTGCAGCGTCCCGACGGCGTCATCGAAGGCTGGCACGGGGACGGCAATTTCGCCCGGACTTCGATCATGTATGCGTTGTGGAAAACACAGGGCCTGACCGTACAACCCTGGCGCCGGGATGTGCGACTCGGCGCGGTGCGGGAAGGCGGGCGACTCCACGTGTTCTTGACTGCTGCCGAACCGTGGACGGGCCGCGTTATCTTCGATCGCCCCCGGCACAGGGAGTCTCTGCACCTGCCGATGGATTACCCGCGCATCAATCAGTTCCCCGAGTGGTTTCCGGTGACGGATGGCGATCAACTCCTGTGGCGCGAGAAACCCGGCGCGAAGGAGACGGCCATCGCCGGTCGCGTTCTCCGCGACGGACTTTCGGTCCAACTCAAAGCGGGCGAGCACCTCCTGTGGACGTTTGCGCTGGCGGGCGCAGCCGCCCACTGAGACTCCAAGCTTCGGCAGGCTGCGCCAACGTGCCCGCCCATTCAGGCAGTGACGGCCGGCAGGATGCCGGCAGCACGCTGGTCGGATTTCAGATTTCGGTTTTTGCGCCGCCCCTGTAGCCTGCGGCCATGCTCAACTACATCTGGCTGGCGCTCGTCGTCCTCGCCGTGCTCATCGGCGGCTGGAACAACCAGTTGAAGGAGGTCACGGACAAGAGCCTCGATATGGCGAAGGTCGCGGTGGTGGATATCGCGCTGCCGCTCGTGGGGATCATGGCGCTGTGGCTCGGCATCATGCGGCTGGCGGAGCGCGCAGGGCTGGTGGCGCTGCTGGCCCGGGCGTTGCGTCCGCTGATGCGCTGGCTGTTCCCGGACGTGCCGCCCGAACACCCGGCCATGGGCGCGATGCTCATGAACATGGCGGCCAACATGCTCGGCCTTGGCAATGCCGCCACGCCGCTCGGCCTGCGCGCGATGAAGGACCTGGAGTCGCTCAACCCGCGTCCCGGCACGGCCACGAACGCGATGTGTACGTTTCTCGCCATCAACACAGCTTCGATCCAGCTCATCCCCGTCACGGCCATCGCCATCCTTGCCGCGGCCAAGTCCACGGCCCCGACGGCGATCGTGGGCACGGCTTTGATCGCCGCCGCCTGCGCCTGCACCTCCGGCGTCACGATGGCGAAGCTCTTGGAGAAGGTGCCCTGGTTTCGCCTGCCGCCGGTGTCGCCCGCTCCTCGTAGCAGCCGAGGTGACGAGGCTCATACTGCCGCCGGCGGGAATCAGCGCCTCATCACCTCGGTTGCTACGAAGCCAGAGAGTGACAAACCCGCCGTGAACGAGGCGGCAACACTTCAACCGCTGAAGTGGTGGGGCCTGGTCTTGCTCGGCGCGTTCCTCGTGGCTTTCGCTCTGATGTTCGTGCGGCTGGCATTTCCGGCGATGCTCGGAATCGAGGTTTCCGCTGACATCGCCAGGCAAAGCACCTTCGTCCGCATCGTGGGTGCGGTTTCCACGCTTTCGATTCCGTTTCTGTTATCGGGCTTCCCGCTCTATGCAGCGCTGCGGCGCGTGAAGGTTTACGAGGAGTTCGTGGAGGGCGCGAAGGAAGGATTCGAGGTGGCGATCCGGATCATTCCTTATCTGGTGGCGATCCTGGTGGCGATCGGGATGTTTCGCGCGGCAGGCGGCATTGACTTGCTGAGCCGCGCCCTCGCCCCGGTGATGCAGGCGGTGGGTTTCCCGCCGGATCTCCTACCACTGGCCTTGATGCGTCCGCTGAGCGGGAGCGGTTCGCTCGGCTTCTTCACGGAATTGGTGAATCAATTCGGGCCGGACAGTCTGATTGCGCGCATCGGCGGCACGATCTTCGGGAGCACGGAAACGACGTTCTACGTGCTGGCAGTGTATTTCGGGTCGGTGGGGATCAAGCGAACGCGTTACGCGGTGATCGCCGGGCTGACGGCGGACTTGGTGAGCGTCATCGTATCTGTGATGATCTGCCGAATGGTGTTTGGAAGCTGAGCGGGCGATTTGACCCTGGCGAAGCCGATCGGCCTGGCGCGGCCGGTCGCCGTCGGGCGCGTGGCGGATTGACGCAGGCCCGCGAATCTGAAATTGTCAGCGCACGATGAAACCGCGACGCCTTCACCGGAAGCCGGGCCAGCCCGGGTTTCGGGTGGGCCGTTGCCCTGAGTGACCATGCCTTTACAAGACCTCACGCCCCAGTTGCGCACGCGGCTCAGCCGCATGGAACGCGCGGTCGGCTGGTTTGTGCTGCTGGCCACCGCGTTGCTGGTGTTTGGCTTTGGTTATTACGTCTATCACACCGCGCAGCGGAAAGGCTGGTTCGTCACCAAGGCGCCGTATTTCACTTACGTGGACCGCGCCACCGGTTTGAAGGTCGGCGATCCGGTCAAGCTCATGGGTTTCGAAGTCGGCCAGATCACGCGTATCACTGCGGAAGACCCGGGCAAACCCTACAACGTCTATCTCGAGTTCGAGGTCAAGACGCCGTTCTACGGCTACATTTGGACGGATGGTTCGCGGGCCCGCGTCACCGCGGCGGATTTCCTGGGCAAACGCGAGCTCGAAGTCACCAAGGGCACGGGAGGCAGCGCCACTTACGTGTTCAACCCGCTTCTGGAAATCTCGCTGGATGAGATTGACCGGTTGCCGTCGCCGGAGAAATGGACGTTGGCAGAAGACATCTATGAACCCAACGGACCGGAGATCCTCCTGAACGCCCAGCGGGCCATGCTCCGGCCCGAGGTGGTGGCGCAATTGAAAGCACTGGGCCGCACCCGGGTGCGGGTGTTGAACCCGCAGGAGAAGCGGAACACCATGACCGCGGTCTGGAACAGCCGGGAGGGGCGTTACGATCATTTTGACCGGACGAACAAGTTTTGGATGCGGGCCGAAGAAGCCCCGGCCGTGACGGAGCAGCTCGAACGGCTCGTGGCGCAGGTGGAGAAGGCGTTGCCGAGCTTCTTCACCCTCACGAACCAAATCGCGCTGGCGTTGAACACCACCTCGGACCTGACCTCGAACCTCAACTCCGTAGCCGTGGACGCCCGCCCGGCGGTGAGCAATCTCACGGCGCTCAGCACGCAATTGCGAGGACACGGGGCATTGGGCGCGTGGCTGTTCTCGGCGGCAGGGCAGGCCGATCTGGAAGGATCACTGGCCGGCGCCCGCGGCGCGCTGACCAACGCCAACACCGTGCTGACCAATGTGGACGCTTCGTTGACCACCCTCACCGTGGGCCTCGCCCGTTCGTTGGACAACCTGGCTGGCATCACGAGCAACTTGAACCAGCAGGTGCAAGTGAACACGAACCTGCTGAAGTCGGTTTCCGACGCCGTGGTTCACGCGGACGATTTGTTGCAGGGCTTGAAGCGGCACTGGTTGTTGCGCTCGGCGTTCAAGACGAAGGCGACCAACGCGCCGCCGACCGCCCCGTCTGCCCCAGTGCGTTCGCCAAAGGACGCGGAGAAACGCTGACGCCCGGCAGGGCCGGATCGCGAGCGCGGGATCAGTTGTGAGACGTGGACCGCCCCTCGCAGCGCTTACGCGGCGCGAACGTCCCGAATGACGAAGCTGACAAAGCCCAATCCCATCTCGCCAAGCTCAGCCGCGGCCGCGGATTGCACTTTATTCGCCAGGGTATCCAGGTTTCCCCTCATCGCCTCAAGGCTGGAATCGCCCAGGGTGGCGCGCAGATGTCTTTCGAGCAACGGCCAGACGACGCTCTTGATGTACACAGCGCCCTTGCCCGCGAAATGCTTGGCGGCGGCGGTGATCGAATCATCGTCACCCTGGATTCTGACTTGGGCGGCACAATCCACCTCTGCCATTCCACCTTGAGCTGTCCGCACTTTCGTCTTCGACATGCCAACCGTGAGCACCTCCAGCGTTAGCACGTCCGCCTTCTCCAGGATGGGGAGAACAAACGTCCCGCCTCCTTTGACGATGCGGAAACCCACACACGTTCCGTCTGGTCGCCGGACTTTCCGGCCCGAGACGATCAGCACCTGGTTCGGACCGACCCTGGTATAGCGGCTGACGAAAATACTTACCTGGATAACCACGATCAGGACCAGGACGACTCCGATGCCGATCACGTAGGTTGGGATCATGGCGAAGTTCAGTTGAGTGTCGTTGACACGCCGGCTGACTGATCACTAGCTGGCTGGACCCGGCACAAATCAGCGCCCTCAGTCGTTGGGCTCCAGCGGCGGGCGCACGCCGAACTTCTTCGCCAGCGACAGCGCCTGGTTCAGCGACTTCACCCCCGCCGTGCAGGTCGCATCCGAGAGCGAGGCGGCGGCGAGACAAACGCCCGTGAGCAGCAGCCGCTGGGTTTCCCAGCCTTCGTGCAACCCCCACAGCACGCCGGCGCAGAAGGCGTCGCCCGCGCCCGCGGTGCCAGCCACGTAGTCGGGCGGCAACTTGAGCGAGGATTGCCAGAAGTCGTCGCCCCGGCGCGTGCGTGCGAATGCCCCTTCCGGAAAATGAATCACCACGATCTCACGCACGCCGCGTTGCAGCAGCGCGCCCGCCGCGTGACGCAACGCCACGGTGTCCACCCGCCCGTCGGTCTGGCGAATCTTGAACCCCGTGGTCTTGCCGGCCTCAATTTCATTGAGGATGCAATAGTCCACGTGCTGGAGCGCCGGGGTGACAATCTGCATGAAGCGGTCGCTGTCTTCACTGACGACATCCACGCTGGTCTTCAGCCCGGCGGCCTGAGCCTCGGCCAGAAGCCGGGCGGCCTTGGTGCCGAATTTCTCATCCGGCTGGTCGAGCGCGTCGAGCAACAGCAGATAGCCCAGGTGGAAAATACGCGCCTTGGTCTTCTTGAACTCAAGGGCCTCGCCCCGCCAGAGTGCATTGGCGCCGCGCGCGTGAAAAAACGTGCGCCGACCGTGACCGGCTTCGGTCATCACATCGGTGTACGAAGTCGGGGCCTTGCTGGTCGTACCGAGGTGGCGCGTGTCAATCTTGTGGGCCGTGCAGTCGGTGAGGATCAGCTTGCCCAACGGGTCTTCGCCGACCAGGCCCGCCCCGTAGAGGGGAAAGGGGGCCCGGGCGCGAGCCAGGTCAACGAGCACGTTGTAAGGCGCGCCGCCGGTGCCCTGGGACTGACTCCGGATGTTGGCCAGTTGTTCCGGCTGTGGGTAAACGTCAATGATCTTGACCTGATCAATGATCCAGTTGCCCCCGGCGAGCAAGCCCCGGCGGGCGGAAGCGGATGGTGCTTTCATGGCGTTGAGGTCGCAATTCGTCGGGTTAGTGAACGGGAATCCCGCGCCGTCTGGCAAGCCGATTCTCACAGCGGTTTCGCAAGGTGGGTCGAAGTTGTCGTCGGAACAGGAGTTTGCTTT
>CAYJNU010000143.1:0-16860 GCA_964371005.1 uncultured Verrucomicrobiota bacterium
GGCAGTAAGTGAAAATGCCGGCGAAAATTCCGAGCACGACCTGCGTGACGCGGTCGCTCATGAAGTTCCGCAGGATGCGCGAAGTGTATTGGCTCGAAGCGAGCGCGAGCGTCATCAAAGTCATCGAAAACGTGACCCCGACTACCGTCATCATTGAGCCGGCGATGGTGGCCAGCATCCCGCGAGCGCCCGCTGCGCCGGCCCCGAACAGGCGCGGCCAGTCGGCCATCCAGTCCCGGCTCCCGGAGGAATCCGCTTCAATCAACCCCACGGCGAGGACGATACTGAACGCGACGATCAGCGTCGGCAAAAACCAAAAGCTCCCCCGAAGATTGCTTCCGAACTGTTTGAGCTTGTTCATGGGCTGATTCTCGCCGGATCGTTAACCCTCTCCCGGACGTCCGCCCGCGCGGCACAAAAGCAGATACCGAACACGCCAACGCAACTGGAGAGGTAAAGCCACAGCAGGAACGCCACGATGCCGCCGAGGGCACCGTAGAGCACGTTGAAGTGCGCGAAGTTCGCCGCGTAAACCAGGAACAGCCGTTCCCCAAGCCAGATCAACACCGTCGCGGCCAGCGCGCCGAGCCAGACTTCGGAAAACCGGGTGGGCCGACTGGGGGCCAGCCTATAAATCATGATCAACCCGTAGAACAGAACGAGACACGGAATGAGATGGAACATCAGGGCAAACGCCCACTGAGGAAATCCGAGATTGGTGGTGAGCCAGGGGCGGACCAGCCGCGCCACCCCGGGCAGCAGGATGCCGATCAACACGGCGCTCGCCGTGATGCCGAGCAAGCCGAGACTTTTCAACGGCAATCGCCACCAGTTGTAAGTTTGCGAATGCCAGACGCGGTTCGTGGTCCGTATCAGGGCGCGCAGGAATTTCAGCGCGCCCCAAAGCAACAGCGGCAGCGCCGCCAGACTAATCTTGCCGCGCGCGCTCAGCCAATCGCGAATGGTCGCCACGGCGCCGCGCTCCTGTTCGTTCGTGAGCGGCGTGTAGTGATTGACCAATTTAACGACGGCTTGCGTCGCCACTTCACGCTCGAGGAAGAGTGACCCGGCGGCCACGACCAGGAGGGTCAAAGGCAGGAGTGACAGCAACAGGTAATAGCCAAACGCAGCGGCGCGCTGGTCGCCATCCACTTCTGCCCAACGCCCGCGGGCCAATTTGAAAGTCCGCCACCACTTGGACTTCCGAAACCAGCCCATGCTGCACATCTGCTCCGTGCTGCGTTGCTTGGCTCTCATTCGTGCCCCCCAGCCTTCGGTCCATCGCTGTTGGCGGGTGCGCCAGACGGCAGGTATTCCGGCACGATCAGGCGTGCCACGCCAATCCGGTTGTCGGCCATCCCGTAATACGCGTCGAGGCGGTGCGGTGAGCCACGATCGTCGCGCCGGTCAATGCCGGTGGGAAACACGACGTTGGCGATGGCCTCGTGGCGTTCCTGCGGCAACCCCGGCGTTAACCCCGGGTCCACCGAGCGATAGCGCAGCGCGCGCGGATGCTCCTTCCAGAGCATCGTCACCCCGGCTGAGTGGCATAGCTGGCGTCTGTTGTTGCCCGGCTCCACCATTTTGCGCACGCCGTGGTAAATGATCAACCAGCCGTGCCGGGTCATCCTGAGCGGAGTGCCGCCGCCGATTTTCAACATCTCCCAAGGAGACACGGGTCGCGAGCCGGTGATGCCAATTAAACAAGCCGAGATGATCCAGTTGAGCCCTGGAGCGGACGCACTCCACGCTCAGGTGGCAGGAATCCCGAGATCCGGCAGCTTATCCAGCAGTTTCTTGATGACTTCCCGGCGGCGCTTGAGCATGTCCTTGAAATTCAAAGCCTCGGTATGGGCAATCTCATGTTCGAGATCGGCGAGGCGCTTTTTCACCTCTTCTCGCAGGTGCTGCTCCTCTTCGGTGGTAAAGTCCAATTGAATCATAGTTCTATCTTTTGTTTACAGAAGTTCCGTGAACGGCCCACAGCCGTCCGGCTCTCGGATCGTTGCCGAACGAAACCGCAAGCTCTCGGCCTGAGGGCCGATGACGCGCTGCCAGCCTGATTCCGTTCCGATCCCGCTCAAATCCGGCCCAGTAAAACCAGGACGACCAGAATGGCCAGCACCACGCCCAATCCGCCGGTCGGACCATACCCCCAGTTCTTGCTGTGGGGCCACGTAGGGAGAGCGCCAAGTAACAGGAGCACGAGCAAAACCACCAAGACAGTTCCTAACATAATTTTACTTTCAAGGTCTGCATGGGTTCAGCCGGCCCGCCAGCAGCGGTTGTGCGCTGTCTGACTTTCCATTTTGGATGAGTCGTCTGCCATTCATGACGTAAGAATAGAACCTAAGAACCGGGTGGGCGCTATGGGGTGTAACCCTACCTCGGGAAAACCGGAAGTGCGCGGCCAGCAGGCCGGCAACGGCCAACTCAACCCGGCGGAAGGCCGAGGTGTCCAGACAAACGGTTTGCCAGCACTCCTTGGAGGATCAGACTGTGTTTCCGGCCCCCCCAAAGACAGGAAGGCTCTTCGCCCCACACTCAGCGCCGTCTCCAACCCGCCCAAGCAGGCAAACCATTTTCGCCGCGCAACCTGAGGACATCGTCGCCTTCAGGCCGGTCCTTCAGGCGCGGAGGGCAGGGACTTCGCAGGAGTAGGAACTCTTCCCATAGGACAATCAGGATGTCCCCGATAGTCCACTCAGCGTGGCTAAGGCTAGATTGCTTCCATCGTGCAAGTGCTCTGCTCAATCCACACTCGGAGGCGGCGGCCAGCCTTGCGCCAGGACATCTGACATGCAACTGACAGGACTCAAACGGCGGCGTGTGCTGCTCAGCGCGGGGCTGGGGTTGGGTGCGCTGGGTTTGGCGCTTTGGCTCGCAGGCGGGGACAAACGTGCCGAAGGCCCTTCGCGCAAGGTGGTTTGCTACCAGGATTCCATGCATCCGTGGGTCAAGTCGGACCAGCCGGGGAAATGCACGATCTGCGCCATGGACCTGACCCCCATCTACGAAGGGCAGCAGGGCTTTGGCGACAACAGTGACCTGGTCCTGCTCAGTTCCAACAGCGTCACCGTGCTCAATGTTCAGACGGAGGAGGTGGCGCGGCGGCCCTTGCGCTGCGCCGTGCGCGTGGCCGGAACGTTGGACGCCGATGAGACGCACAAGGCAGTCTTCTCGGCTCCTGCGGCGGGGCGCATTGAGGAGATGGCGGTGGAATCCGTGGGCGATGAAGTGGAAGTGGAGCAGCGCTTGTTCACCTTTTACAGCCCCGAACTGGCCACCTGGCGTCGAGCCTATGTCATCCGCAATCGCTCGGCGACGTTGACGACGCCGTTCTTTGCCGGTCGGCCCAGTGGGGGCGCGGAGCTGGAAGGTCGGCCCAAGCCGGGGCCGGCGAGACATGTCACCGGGCAACTCGCGCCCGCGAGCGATTCCTCCGAGACCGACCCTTACTTCAGCGATCTGCTTTCGCCTCTGAGCGGCACCGTGGTGGAACGCAAAGTCTTCAACGGTCAGTACGTCGCCGAAGGCGACCGGCTGCTGACCATTGTGGACACTTCAGTGCTCTGGTTTCGCTTCGATGTGTACGAGCAACAGTTACCCTGGCTGAAGCGCGGGCAGAAAGTGCGCGTCACTGTGCCTGCCGTGCCCGGACGGGAGTTCTCCGCCGTGGTTTCCGTGATCGAGCCCGCCATTGATGAGACGACCCGAACGGTGAAGGTGCGCGCCGACATCGCGAATCCGGTGGTTGCGGGTTCGACTCGCAAACTTCGCCCGCTGCGCCTCGGCATGTATGCGGATGGATGGGTAGAGGCGGAAATGCCACCGGCGCTGACGGTGCCAGACACGGCCGTGTTGTTTCGTGGCGGGCAGGCTTACGCGTATGTGGAGGAAGGCCCGGGCGCGTATGCCATGCGCACCGTCAAGCTGGGCCGGCAGGGCGACAAGCGATGGGAGGTTGTTGGAGGATTGGATGAAGGCGAACGTGTGGTTACGGCGGGGAATGTGTTGATTGATGCGCAGGCGCAGTTTGTTCAGCCCAACCGTAGCAATCCGGCAGATTCGGATGAAGAGGACGGGCGCTTGGCGATGCAAATGCCGCCGGTGGGGGACACACCCTCTGAGACTGAGACAATGCCCCACGGGGAGATGCCTGCCGTGGAGCATGACATGCAGGGCCAGGGCCATGAGCTCTCGAACCCGATTGAGGTTTCCGGTTCCCAGGCACCTGTTGAGACCCGCCCCCCAACCCAAGCAGCCTCGGCACCCGCGCCCGTTCGGCGGAATCCGTCATCTGGGACCAGCATGGGCACCGCCAATACGCGGCATCCGGAAGCGCGGGAGCGCATGGCGCGGAGTTTTGCGACTGGCTTGGCAGAGCGGCATCGGGCAGCGGCGGGATTCTCGCTCGTCAGCAGTGCCGCGGCAGCCGAATTGCCGCAGGCGCAGCAGGAGACGGCTGAAGCCAGGGCGATGCACCAAATGCATGCTTCCGCCGCCGAAGGTCTCGCCGCGCGTGGTGGCAGCCAGGGCGCAAGCACCGCCCCCATCTCGCAGGCAGCGGACGGGGCTGGGTTGAACGCCGAGCAGCGAAAGGCGTGTGCTCAGTTTCTCGCGGTCGCGGATGGCGTGAGCCAGGCCCTGGCGGCGGACGATCTGGGACGCGTCAATCAGCAGTTGCACCCATTAGCCACCGCGCTCCGCAGCGTGGTGCAGCAGTTTGGCGAGTCCCATCCCTGGCACGAGAACGTCGAGCAACTTGCCACGGCCAGCCGTTGGGCCGAGGCCAAGAATCTGGATCAGGCGCGCGAAAGTTTCCTACCCTTCAGTACCCAGGCGGTTGCGCTGGCCAAACTTCTGAAGAAGGCGAGCCCCGAATTTGCGACCCTGAAGATTTACCACTGTCCCATGGCGCCCAAACCCGGATTATGGCTGCAAGCCAAGGGTCCGCTGCGCAATCCGTATTACGGTGCGAAGATGCTTTCCTGTGGCGAGGAGGTGAAGAAGTGATGGCCCGCTCGCTCGACCAATCTCCGGCAGCACAAGACTCTGAGGTTTCGCTTCGTTTGTTTGGCGACGTGCTGTGTCGGGAGAGAATGGCGTGGGCCCAGGGGGCCTACGAGTTCGCTTTCAATCGGTTGAACTCCCCGACCGCACAGCGAGTTGGGGCGCTCCTTCCCGACACCACGACCGAGGATTGGCCATGATCAATCGCCTGATTGAGTGGTCACTGCGGAACCGGTTTCTGGTGGTGTGCGCCACGCTGCTGGTGATTGGGTGGGGCGTGTTCGCGCTGTATCACACGCCGGTGGATGCAGTCCCGGACCTGAGCGAGAACCAGGTGATCGTGTTTGCCGACTGGCCCGGGCGGAGTCCGCAGGAAGTCGAGGACCAGGTTACGTATCCGTTGTCCGTGAACCTGCAAGGCCTGGCAGGTGTCAAGACAGTGCGCGCCTCTTCGATGTTCGGGTTTTCGTTTGTCACGATCATCTTCGAGGACAACGTGGACAATTACTTCGCCCGGTCGCGCGTGCTGGAGCGGTTGAATTTCTTGGGCAGCCTCATGCCGGCGGGCGTCCTGCCGCGGCTCGGGCCGGACGCCACCGGGCTGGGCTGGGTGTACCAATACTATCTGGACGTGGACCCGCAGAAGTCACCGAAGGGCGGCTATGATTTGTCGCAACTGCGGTCCTTGCAAGATTGGTTCATTCGCTACCAACTCAACGCCGTGTCCGGCGTGGCCGAAGTGGGCAGCGTGGGTGGCTTCGTGCGGCAGTATCAAATCGAGCTGTCGCCGGGCAAGATGCGCGTGTTGCAGGTATCGCTGAAGGACGTGCTGGAAGCAGTGGAGCAGAGCAACCTCAATGTCGGCGGCAAGGTGATTGAGGAAAGCGGTATGGAGTTCGTGGTACGCGGCGTGGGCCTGGTCGAGTCCAGCGCGGACCTGGAGCAGATCGTATTGACCGAACGTGGCGGCACACCCGTGTATCTGCGCGACGTGGCGACGATCCAATTGGGCGGAGATTTCCGCCGGGGGGCTCTCGATGTCAATGGCCGGGAAGTCGTGGGCGGCGTGGTGGTGATGCGCACGGGCGAGAATGGCTTCCAGGTCATCAAAGACATCAAACAGAAGATCGCCCAGATTGCGCCCAGCCTGCCGGCCGGCGTGAGCATCAAACCGTTCTACGATCGCAGCACGCTGATTGAACGTACGCTGGACACGTTGAAACGGGCCCTGGGTTGGGAGATCGCGTTGGTGGTACTGGCGCACATCGTGTTCCTGTGGCATTTCCGCAGCGTCCTGATCGTCACCCTGCCCCTGCCGGTTTCGATTTTGATTTCCTTCATCTTGATGAAGGAGTTTGGGTTCACCTCGAACATCATGTCGCTGAGCGGCATTGCGATTGCCATCGGCGTGTTGGTGGACGCGGGAATCGTGATGACCGAGAACGTCATCCGTCATTGCGAGCGGTGGGAGGAACGCAAAGGCGGGGCGCGGCTCACCCCGGCGGAAACGTGGCAGGCGACGCTGGAAGCCGCGCAGCAAGTGGGCCGGCCGATCTTTTTCGCGATGCTGATCATCATCCTGGCGTTCGTGCCGGTGTTCACGCTGGTGGGCGAGGAGGGCAAGCTGTTCCATCCGCTCGCCTACGCCAAGACCTTCGCCATGATCGGAGCCACGCTGCTGGCGGTCATGGTTGTCCCCGCGCTCTGCACCTTTCTGGTGCGTGGCCCGTTTCGCCAGGAAAAGGACAACTGGATGATGAAGCGGCTGCTGCGCGTCTATGATCCGGCACTGGACTGGGCGTTGACGCATCGCCGCATCGTGCTGAGTTCCGCCGCAACGCTGCTGGCCGTGGCGGCGGTGCTGGCTTTTGGCTTGCCGCGACCGGTCCAACGAACGCTGCAAGCTTGGCATTGGGATGGCGCGGCGAAGATGGCGGGCGGGATGGGCAGCGAGTTCATGCCCACGTTGAATGAGGGCAGCCTGCTCTTCATGCCGGTACTGTTGCCGAGCATGTCGCTCACCGAGATAAAGAAACTCATCGCCTGGCAGGACCAGGTCATGAAACAAGTGCCGGAAGTGGAATCCGCCGCCGGCAAGCTGGGCCGCGCCGACACGGCCACCGATCCCGCGCCGGTGGAGATGATCGAGACGACGATCGAGCTGAAGCCCGAGTCCGAATGGCGACGGGGGATGACGAAGGAGAAGCTGATCGCCGAACTGACCGACAAGTTGAGCCAGATGCCCGGCTACGTGCCGGGTTTCCTGCATCCGATCGAAGGCCGCATCCTGATGTTGAGTACCGGCATTCGCGCACAGGTGGGCGTGAAGATTTTGGGCGACAACCTCGACGCGCTGCAAGCGAAGGCGTTTGAGGTTGAGAAAGTTGTTCAGCAGATTCCGGGCGCTGCCGGCGTGGCGCCGTCACTTCAGCAGGGCAAACCGTATTTGGACATCGAAGTGGACCGCGTGGCGATGGCCCGGTATGGCTTGCGGGCGAAGGATGTGCTCGACGTGGTGGAAACGGGTTTGGGCGGCAAGAATGTCACCACGACGATCGAAGGCCGCGAGCGGTTCCCCATCCAAGTGCGCTTTCAGCGTGACGAGCGCGACGAGATTCAGCGTCTGGGCGACACGCTGGTGTTCTCGCCCTCGGGCAAGGTGATCCCACTGGGGCAGGTGGCGAAGGTCAAACGCGTGGTCGGGCCGAGCGAGATAGCGAGTGAGAACGGACGCCTGCGCGTGTTCGTGCAGGCCAACGTGCAGGGCCGCGACCTGGGCGGCTTCGTGAAAGAAGCGCGGGAACGCGTTGCCAATGAAGTGCAACTGCCCGCCGGCATGACGATCGAGTGGAGCGGCCAATACGAGAACCAGCTCCGCGCCCAACGCACCTTGAGCCTCATCGTGCCGACGGTGCTGGGCATCATTTTCCTGCTGCTTTTCGTGGTCTATCGTTCGGCGAAGGAGGCCGCGCATGTGATTCTGGCCGTTCCGTTCGCGCTGACGGGGGGCGTCTTTTTGCAGTACCTCCTGGGCTACAATTTCAGCGTGGCAGTCTGGGTGGGCTACATCGCGCTGTTCGGGACGGCGATTGAAACCGGCATCGTGATGGTGGTCTATCTCGAAGAGACGCTGAAGCAACGGCAGGCCGAACTTGGCGCGGCCTTCAGCCGGGCCGATTTGATCCAGGCCGTGAAAGACGGCGCGCGGCTGCGGTTGCGGCCCAAAGTAATGACGGTGGCCACCACGGTGGCCAGTCTGTTGCCGATCATGTGGAGCACGAGTACGGGTTCAGAAGTCATGCGTCCGCTGGCGACACCGGTCATCGGCGGCATGGTCAGCAGCTTCGTGCATATCCTGATCGTCACCCCGGTACTGTTTGCCTGGCTGCGCGAACGGGAGTTGAGCAAGACTTTCTCTGCCCAGGGCCGCATCCACCACCAGTTCAACGGCAATGAATGGACGCCCCAGCAACTTGCCAAGGCGTAGCTAGCGGCCGTGCTCGTGCCGCCATCTCCCTGACCGTGAGGATCGAATGCGCCGGGTGGCTCATGCTCCTGATCTGAGGTGGGACGAACGCTCGGCTGCCCTGGGGACCAAGTTTGAGCCGGCGAACGTGCCATGAAACAGGAAGTCGTCGGCACGATGACGTTGGTTTATGACCACCACGCCAGCCTCGCGCAACCGGAAGGTTAGGGAACGCGCCCAACGATCAGCGGTTCTCAGGCCGCTGCGACAACTCCCCTCCATGAGGACGTGCGGGCTCTGAGAGCGGTTTGAGCGGATACAGCCCGGGACAGCAACCAAACATCTCCCGGAAGGCGACCGTAAAATGGCTCAGACTGTTGTAGCCCACTTCCAGCGCGGCTTCCGTGACGTTGCGTCGGCCGCTGCGTAACAATTCCGCGGCGCGTTCGAGGCGCAGTTGCCGGGTGAACTGTTGGATGGTCAAGCCGGTGGTTTCGGAAAACTGCCGGCTCAGGTGAAACGGGCTGCATCCCACCAGCCGTCCGAGTTCTTCCAGTGTGGGAGGTTCAGCCAGACGCCCGCTCAGGATCTCGCGCACCCGCGCGGCGCGTTCGCAGGCCGCACGTTGTTGTCGGGTGCAGAGCATTTCGCCCTCGGGCGGACGGAAGAACGACTGCGCCGCGAGTTCCAGTGCTTTGCAACGAAACCACATTGCCTGTGCCGGTTTGAACACCGGACAATGCCGCAGGCTCTCAACCAGTTGCAGCACCGTGGCAGTCATCGGCTCAGGGGCGGCGACGACGGATTGCCGGGAGGCCCGCTTCATCACCGCGCACACGGCGGGATGCAGATGGCGCGCCTCGGCGGCCAGATGTTGTTTCAGAAATTCGCGGGCGAATTCCACAGTGATGAAGCGATGCACCTCCCCCGCGCACCGGTTCGCCTCGAGCGGTGGCTCGCCCTGGACATAGAAGACACTGGTGCGGGGACGCACCTTCACGGTTTCAGGTCCGTTCCGGAGTGTCGCCTGACCCTCCAGGTTCAAACACAACTCCACACTGCCGGGATGGAAACTGCGCGACCAATCCAGTTGACTTGGGCACGTGAAGTCGTGCCATTCGAAACTGAAACCGAGCGGGCTGAAGTTGCCAAAGAGCGGCCGCCAACCCTTGCCCACGGCGCTCCAGGCCGGCGCTTCGGTGAACGAAGCGGCGGCATTGGCAGGGCTTGCGGCATTGGCCGGGCGCAGGGATGGCATGGGTTAAAGTTGTCTGGCAAGCGGGCCGCGTCAAAGCAGGGTCACCGAAATCGAGGCGGCTTCGCCTGAACCGGCGTCCGTCAGCCCTTCAGGAAGCTCTTGAGCATCCAGACGGTTTTCTGGTGCAGCGTGATGCGGCCGATCATGAGGTCCTGGCTTTCGGCATCATTCGCCCGACCGGCCAAGTCACGCGCCTGCGCCGCATCGGCCAGGAGCTTCTCATTGGCGGCGATGAGCAGTTTGACGTACTCCTCCTGGGGCAGCGGCGCGGCGAATTCCTTCATCTGCGCCGTCTGGGAGAATTTGCCCAGTCCGCCAATAGCGTAGGCGTTCAGGGCGCGAATGCGCTCGGCGATCTCGTCAATGGCGGTGAACAGTTCCTCATACTGCGTTTGGAAGGCGGTGTGCAGGGCAAAGAAGCCCGGCCCCTCGACATTCCAATGCGCCAGGTGGGTCAGGGCCATGAGCGCGTAGGAATCCGCGAGCACCTGGTTCAGGCTGTCTGTCAGTGTAGTCGGTTTCGATCTCGTTTTATTCATGGTGTCTTGCTAACAGAAGCCGGCGGTTTTGAGAAGCGCGAACTGGCCCCCGGTTGTCGAACGGGGAGCGCATATGGCGTAATCGCCGGCCAAACCGGCGTCCGCGAAGACCGCAAATCACCGACAATTTTCCGCAAGCCACCGAAAGCGGAGGGGTGCGTGTGCCTGTAGCCTTTCGTGCATGAAATGGAATCGCCTTCTTTGGACAGGTCTGCTGGCCGGCCTCGTGTGTGTGCCGTCAAGCCGTGCCAATGAGCGTCGGTTCACCTACGTTTACGAACCGGAAACGCTGCCGGCGGGCGCGCTGGAGTTTGAAAACTGGGTGACCTTGCGGGCCGGCCGGGGCAGGGCCGTTGGCAAGGACAACTTCAACCGTTGGGACCTGCGCCAGGAACTCGAATACGGGGTGACGGACTGGTACACCGCCGCGCTCTATTTGAACGAGAAGAGCGAGAGCTACCGCGACCCGGCGACGGACGCCAACGAGTCGGAGTTCGAGTGGAATGGGCTGTCGCTGGAGAACCGTTTCAACGTGTTGAACCCCGCCACGCACGCGGTCGGGGTGACCCTCTACCTGGAAGGCCGTTATTCCGGCGAAGAAGCGGCCGTGGAGCAGAAGATCATCTTCGGCCAACGGCACGGGAACTGGAAATGGGCGTTCAACCTCGAGCATGAGACGGAATGGGAGGACAACCTGCAGGAGGTGGAGGGGAAGGTCGGCGCCAGCTTCGGCTTGTCCCGCGATCTGGGAAAGAACTGGGCGCTGGGTTTGGAATTCCGAAATGATACCGTGCTGGCCGAATATGAAACGTGGGAGAGCTCGGCCCTGTTCCTCGGGCCGGTCGTCAGTTACCGCCAGGAGAAATGGTGGGCGGCGCTCACCGTGATGCCGCAAATCTACGGCTGGAACAATAGCGGCAGCCAGGATGGGAACAGTCATCTCGACCTCAGCGACCACGAACGGCTCAACATCCGGCTGCTCATCGGCTTCAACTTCTAGTCGCGCCCATGAGCCCACGAGGGACGTTATTGTTCATCGCGGTGGTGGCGGCTGCTTGCGTCAGCCACGCCGAGGAATTGACCGGCAAGGAGTTTGCCGCCGGCCGCAAGATCTACGTGGCCAAGTGTGCCAAGTGCCATCGGTTCTATGAACCGGCGAACTACACTGAAACCGAGTGGCGGACCTGGATGGAGAAGATGAACAAGAAGGCCAAACTCAAACCGGAGCAAGACGAGTTGCTAAATCGGTACTTGGATGCTTACCGGGCGGAACGCTTGCCAGGCAAACCGAAGGCGCCGCCAGACAACTCCACGCGGGATGGAGAAAGTCAACGTGGCAAGTGAACGCGACCCCATGTGCAAGTCACCTCAGGAGCAGCGGCGTGGCGTTGCCTGTTCAGCGAAACCACCTCTGTCTGCGCGATGGTGGAAAGCGCTGGCACTTGCATTTGCGCTCGCGGCTGGTCAAACCGCGATTGGTGAAATGCTGGCAGGCAACTGGAGTCCGCGCACGCAGCTTGAGGATCAGGGGGTGATGTCATTTGCGATCCTAACCGCGGAAGCGTGGGGCAACGTCGCGGGCGGCCTGGAACAGCGCGGTTGGGTGAACAGCCTGCTCGATTTCGGCATCGAGCTCGATACGGCCAAGCTCGGTTGGTGGGTGGGCGGCAGATTCCTCGCCCAGATGTATTGGGTGGCAAACTTGCACGATGACGGCTGCTTCGACGATTATGTGGGAGGCGTCAATCCGGTCAGCAGTGTTATGGCCGGCGATCAACTGCGCGTGTTCAACCTCCACTACCGCCATTCCTGGCGTGACGACGCGGTCGTGCTCAAGCTGGGCCAGATTGCGGTGGACGACGACTTCATGGCTTCGGATTACGCGGGGTTGTTCCTGAATGCGGCGTTTGGCGCGATGCCCTCGCAGGTGGGCACGCCGCTGGCCGCCTCGCTGGGTAACCCGCCAGCGTTCCCGATCTTCTCGGTGGCCGCGCCGGGTGTCTTCCTGAGCGTTCGTCCCACGGAAATGACATTCACCCAACTGGGGCTTTACTGCGGCCGGGTCGGCTTCGATGAGCGCGGCAATCACGGTTTCGATTGGGCCGGGCAATCGCCCGCCGAGCTGGCGTTGTTCTGGGAGGGCGGCTGGCATTACCGGCTGGCTAATCGCGCCGCCACCGTCCGGCTGGGACTGAGCTACCACACCGGGCCGGTGGACGACTTCGATGCCAGCACGGACGGCGCCCCCGCTGCCACGACGCAAACCGTGCCGAACTTCTACCTCATCCACGACTTCCAACTACTCGCCGACGAACAGGGGGAAACCAAACTGGGCTTGTTTTGTCGGGGCGGCATTACGCCGGAGCATGATCGCAGCATGGTGCCGATTTACGTGGACGCGGGACTGAACTGGTTTGCCCCGCTGCCGTGTCGGCCGGACGACGTGGCGGGCGTGGCGCTTTCCTACACTCACCTTGGCGACGACTTCCGGCGCAGCACCGGTTCGGACGACGTCGCCGAGGAACAGACGACGGTGGAACTGACCTACAAAGCGCAGATCACCCGCTGGTTCGCGCTCCAAGCGGACGTGCAGTTCCTGTTCAATCCCGCGGTGCATCCGGACTCCGGCTCGCGCGAAACCCCCACCGTGCTCGGGTTGCGCGCTGAAGTCGCATTTTGAAAGCTGGCCGATGAGCGCGATGCACCACAAGACTTCCGAACTACTCGGCAACCGCAGAGTCGCGACAGACGCTGAGAGTCACACCCAACCGGACCGCGACCGGTCCCCGGTCGCAGCACGTTGGAATCGAAACTCGGATGGAGAATCCGACGCGCTTGGATTCGCCGAGGCCGCTGCGCCCGGGGACCGGTCGCGCTCCAACGAATCCCGACAGGACGCGACGATGTGGGGTGACAGTTCCGCAATGCGCGAAAGAAGAGCTCCCGATTCTTCGGCCATCTGCGTCTGTCGCGTCTCTGCGGTTCATCTGTCCTCGACCTCCTTTGATCATGCCTGAAACTCTCATCACCGAAACACTCGCCGGCCAGCCCGCAGGAAGGCGTCTGAAAATCACCGGCTTTGCCCTTCCCGCAGACGTGGAGCAACGCCTTTTGGAAATGGGCCTCACCTGCGGCACGGAATGCACCGTCCTCCGCTACGCACCACTGGGCGATCCGATGGAAGTGAAGGTCCGCGGCTACTGCCTCTCGCTGCGCGTTGCCGAGGCCGAGGGCATTCGCGTCGAAACCCTGAACTGATTTCATCCCATGCCGGCCACCCTCGAACTCACCAATCGCCCACCGCAAATCGGGCCGCATCCGAACGCGCAGCGCGTGCGCACGGTCGTCATCGCCGGCAATCCCAACAGCGGCAAGAGCACGCTCTTCAATGCGCTCACCGGCCTGCGCCAGAAAGTCGGCAATTATCCCGGCGTCACGGTCGAGAAGAAGATTGGCCGCTTTCACGGCAGCCACGGCGAGCCGTTCGATTTGCTCGACCTGCCCGGCACATACTCGCTTCAGACCCGTTCGCCGGACGAAGCCGTCGCCCGCGACGTGTTGCTCGGCCGTCGCACTGACACCGCCGCGCCGGACGTGATCCTCTGCGTGGTGGACGCCACGAATCTCGAGCGCAACCTCTACCTCGTTGCCCAACTGGCCGAACTCGGCTTGCCGCTGGTGGTCGCGCTGAACATGGCGGATTTGGCCGAGCGGAATGGCGTTGTGCTCGATCCTGCGGCACTGGCAGGAAGGCTTGGTTGCCCGGTCGTGCCCACGGTTGCTTCCAGCCGCAAGGGTTTGGTGGAATTGAAGCAAGCCATCACGCGTCAGCTTCAAGGCCGTGCGCCCAGCCGCACGCCGTTGCCCGAGGTGCTGGAAGACGCCGCGCGCACGTTCGGCGAGGTGCTGGTGCGCGAGCAGAAGCTGAGTCCAAGCTTCGCGCTGGCTGAGGCGCTGCTCCTGATCACCGCGACGAGTGACGCGACCGATGTGCCGCCGAAGCTGCGGCTTGCGCTCCAACACACGCGCGCGGTGGTCGAGAAAGCCGGACTGGACCGCGTTTCCGCCGCCGTCAATGCGCGTTACGATTGGGTGCAGGAACTGGCCGCGACCGCCGCGCATTCGCGACACGATGCCGCGGCAGCGTTGAGCGACCGGCTCGATGCGTGGCTCACGCACAAGTTCTGGGGCTGGGCGTTCTTCCTCGGCGTCATGGCGGTGATGTTCTTCACCATCTTCCGAGTCGCCGAAGTGCCGATGGGCTGGATCGAGTCCGCCCAAGCCGCCGCGAGTTCGTGGCTCGAAGCCCGTGTGCCGGCTGGCGATTTTCAGGACTTGCTCATCAATGGCATCGTCGCCGGCGTAGGCGGCGTGGTGATCTTCCTGCCGCAGATCCTGATCCTGTTTTTCTTCATCGGTATCCTGGAAGACACAGGTTACATGGCGCGCGCGGCGTTCATCATGGACCGCTTGATGAATCGCGTGGGACTGCACGGCAAATCGTTCGTGCCGATGCTCAGCTCGTTCGCCTGCGCCATTCCCGGCATCATGGCGGCGCGCACGATTGACAATCCGAAGGACCGGCTGGTGACAATCCTGGTCGCGCCGCTGGTCAGTTGTTCCGCGCGGTTGCCGGTTTACACGTTGATGATCGCGGTGATGCTGCCGGCGGCGTTTAGCGCGTGGGCCAAAGCGGGCCTTATGCTCACGATGTATGGGCTGGGATTGTTCGCGGCGTTCGGGATGGCGTGGTTGTTCCGTAAGACGCTGTTCAAGGGCGAGCGTTCGCTGCTGCTCCTGGAAATGCCGCCGTATCGCCGGCCCTCGTTGCGTGTGACGCTCACCCGCATGTGGGAACGCGGCGGCATCTTCTTGCGCCAGGCAGGCACGGTGATCCTCGCCATCTCGGTCGTCATCTGGGCGCTGTCCACGTATCCGAAACCGTCCGACCCGCAGGCGTCGCCCTCGCAGGCGCTCGCCGAAAGCGCCGCTGGGCGGCTCGGGCACGCGCTCGAACCGGTGATCGCGCCGCTCGGCTACGATTGGAAGATCGGGATCGGCGTGTTGAGTTCCTTCGCCGCGCGCGAGGTGTTCGTCGGCACGATGGCGGTCATCTACTCGATCGAGAACGGCGAGGAGGACACACCCGCCTTGCGCGAGGCCATGCTGGCGGAGCGCCGGCCCGACGGCTCGCCCATTTACACGCCGCTGGTGTGCGTGAGCCTGATGGTGTTCTACGTCCTCGCCATGCAATGCCTCAGCACCGTGGCCATCGTGCGCCGCGAAACGAACTCGTGGAAATGGCCGCTGTTCCAGGTCGCTTACATGAGCGCGCTGGCGTGGATCGGAGCATTCCTCGTTTTCCAGGGTGGACGGCTGCTGGGCTTCTCCTGAACCAAGGATTGCGAATGCCTGCTTGGTTGGATCAATTGCTCGTCCTGGCTGCCGTGCTCGCGGCGATCGGGTACTTCGTGTGGCGTCCGATCCGTCCGCACAGCAGGCGTGCGGCATGCGGATCGGGCCGCTGTAGCGCCGCCGGAAGCGCGGCGAGGGCTGACAGTGTCGCGGTGAAAACCTCGGGCTCATCAGCGAGCGGTCGAACTCTCCCGCGGCGAGCTTAAGCGGATAGGCTGCCTGCCGTTGCCACCGTGTGCCTCGCGCTCTACGTTTCTGTTGTATGCACCATTCAAATCTATCGCGCTGGCAACACGCGCACGATTTCGCGCCTGATTCCTCCACGGCGGAACGGCGCACTCGCCTCGTCATCGCCATCACCGCCACGATGATGATTGTGGAGATCGCCGCCGGCATGCTCTACGGTTCGATGGCGCTGCTGGCCGACGGCTGGCACATGAGCACGCACGTGGCCGCGTTCCTGATCACGGCGCTGGCCTACTTCTTCAGTCGGCGTCACGCTGTCGACCCGCGTTTCAGTTTCGGCACGGGCAAGATGGGCGTCTTGGGCGGTTTTGCCAGCGCCGTGGTGCTGGCGGTCATCGCCCTGCTTATGGCGGGCGAATCCGTGCATCGGTTTTTCGCTCCGCAACCGATTCAGTTCAATCAAGCCATCGGCGTTGCGGTCATCGGGCTGGTGGTGAACTTAGTTTGTGCGCTGCTCCTCAAAGACGACCCTCACCATCATCATCACGGGCACGCACATGATCATGGGCACGGTCACGGCCACGGCCATCACGACCTGAATCTTCGCGCCGCCTACGTCCACGTGCTTGCCGATGCGCTGACCTCGGTGACGGCCATTGCCGCCCTGACCGCGGGCAAGTTCCTGGGCTGGGTATGGCTGGACTCGGTGATGGGAATTGTCGGGAGCGCCGTGGTTTCCGTGTGGGCCTACGGACTGGTGCGTGAGACGAGCGGCATCTTGCTGGATCGCACCCCCGAATCGTCTGATCTACCGGACGAAATTCGCCGCGCCGTGGAGAGCGACGGAGATTCGCGGATCAGCGACCTGCACGTTTGGCAGCTTGGCTCCGGTAAGTTCGCCGCCCTCGTCAGCATCGTCGCCCACGAACCTAGGGCCGCGGAATCCTACCGGGAGTTGTTTCGAGAACATGAAGAGTTGGTTA
>CAYJNU010000144.1:0-5319 GCA_964371005.1 uncultured Verrucomicrobiota bacterium
ACGCAAGTCGATCATTCCACATCAATTACAGAGAAACTCGTAACACCCTCTACCAGGAAATGGCCGAGACGCCCAACGTGCCCAACATTGACGGCCCGGCGGGCAAGGGCCGCAACGGTGGCATGGTCATGAACTCCTACTGCGGCACGCCGACTACTTCACCGCGCGCCACCTGCACCGCCTGCCACGCGGGCAATGGCAGCATCCCGTCGGTGCAACTCACCAGCCAGCAACTCACGAACATTGACTGCATGGTATGCCACCAGGACGCCTACAAGCGCGTCCCGTCGGGGCCGTTCACGTCCGTCTCCTTCCCCGGCCCCAACGGCACCACGCACACCATCCAGGCGCCGGTCGAGGACGAAACGGGCTTCGATTACATTCCGGACACGGCCAAGATGACGATTTCGATTCTGGAGGCCGCGCGCACGGTTCATCCGACCACACGCGCGTCGTGCCTACGCTGCCACGCCACCGCGGGCGGCAGCGATGGTGGGAAACGCGGGGACATGTCCACCGCCATGGTCAATCCGCCGCTGACCTCGGACGTCCACATGAGTCCGCAAGGCGCCGATCTTGCCTGTGCGAACTGCCACAGCGCCGGCGGGCATCGCGTGATGGGCCGCGGCGTGGACCTGCGACCGAACGACAGCACGAACCAGTTCAGTTGTGCAAGCTGCCACACCGACCGTCCGCACGGCGACTACAACGCCCGCACCGGCACGACCCGCGACGTGCATGCCGGCCACGTCGCCTGCCAGTCCTGCCACATTCCCACGTACGCCAGGGACACGAGCACCGAGATGGCGCGCAGTTGGCTCGATCCGGTTTTCTCGTTGGCCGCCTGCAGCGGTCAGGGCGCCTGGGTGCCGGGCGACGTGCGCGCCTCGAACGTGGTGCCGACCTACCATTGGTTCGACGGGACCAGCATGGCCACTGTGCTGGGTCAGGTGCCGGTGGAAAACGCCCTGGGCGAATATGTCCTGGCGCTCCCGAACGGCAGCGTGCAAACGCCCGGCTCGAAGCTTTTCCCGATGAAGGTTCACTACTCCGATGCCGCGGTCCACGACGCCACGGGGCTGCTGATTCCGCATTCGTCGTTCAAGTATTTCACGTCCGCCGACTTTGACGCCGCCGTGGCGGAAGGCCAGGCGTTGTCCGGCTTGGAAGGTCCGGCCACGGTCTTGCCCGTGGTCGAGTATCAGACGATCAACCACGGCGTTTCATTGTCCACAGACGCCCTGCAATGTGGCGCGTGTCACTCGGCCTACACCGCCGGCGGTCCCGTGCGCATGAATCTTAAGGCCGACCTCGGTTACGCGCTGAAAGGTACGATGACGGCGGTGTGCAGCCAGTGCCACGGCAACAAGGCGTCCAAGGGCTTCCAGTGGGATCACGAGTTCCACGTGCGCGACCGCGGATTGGACTGCTCCAGTTGCCACGACTTCTCGCGGCCCGAGCGCGGCTTGACGCGCATCTCGGCCATCCGGCCCGCCGCGCCGAGCGGCCCGGTGGCGACAACCGTGTCCACCGCCGAGATCAAGCTGGTCTGGGCTGACAATTCCACAACCGAGCAAGGCTTCAGGATCGAACGCTCGCTGGACCGCGTGAACTTTGCCGAGATCCGCACGCTGGGGGCGAACGTCACCACGCTGGCTGATTCCGGACTGACTGCGGGCACGCCTTATTTCTACCGCGTTCGGGCCTACAACGCGTCGGGCGTGTCGGATTACTCGCTGATCGGCCGGGCCAACGCCGCCGCCGCGACGCAACCGCAACCGCCGGCTGCCCCGACGGGCCTGGCCGCAACTGCCGGAAACGCGCGCGTCACGCTGGGTTGGACCGCTTCGACCGGCGCAACCAGCTACAACGTGAAGCGCGCCACCAGCGCCAGCGGACCGTTCAGCTCAATTGCCAGCAGCGTGACTGCGACCAGTTACGCCGACACCACCGCCGTCAACGGCACGACTTACTTCTACGTCGTCTCCGCCGTGAACGCCGGGGGTGAGAGCGCCAACTCGGCTGCCGTCAGCGCAACGCCGCAAGCCAGCACCAGCACTGCCCCGCGCGCGCCGACGGAGTTGAAGGCTGAGGCGGGCGATCGTGCCTTGATCAAGCTCGAGTGGAAGCAGTCCACCAGCGGGAGCATCGTGCAGAACAAGGTCTATCGCTCCACGACGAGCGGAGGGCCCTACGCGCTGATCACCACCGTCTCAGCGCGGAAAGCCTATCGTGACTCCGGCCTGTCGCGCCGCACGACCTACTACTACGTGGTCACCGCCGTGGATGCGAGTGGTCGCGAGAGCGTTTACTCCCGGCAAGATTCCGCCAGGACGAAGTAGGCCACGCGGCCTCGGGACTTACCGTACCGGAACGCGCAATCAAGACAGGGCCCGCTGGCCACAGCGGGCCCTGTTTCGTTCCTGAAGCACGACGAAAGAGGCGAATCGTGACGCGGCCCGCGCGGCTTTGGGGGCGGGGAGCAGGCGGTGCGAAAGTCGCACGGAATAGGGGAGGTCGCCTTTTGAGCGGACGCAGCGGACAGACTGGCAGAAACCGCGCCATTGGTCCCGAACCTTGAGTCAAAGCGAAAAACCGGCACTCAGGGAGAGGGGCGGAACTCTGCTCTCCAAAGCTCCCAATCCCAGTTGGCGACAAGTGGCGAGTCCTGCGATTCGCAGCTTGCCGCAAACTCGGCGGTGGCTCCAACGGGCGTCAGCCTCGGGCCGCTCTGCCCTCGGCCAATGGCTGGAACCGGCCACGGGGTCGTGGATACAGGCTCGCCAGTTTCTCCGCATGCCTGCAATGGCCGGCTACGGCACGACGGCCCTCAGCCGGTAGAATCGGGCCCAGTTCGTCGCTCCGCCGACTTCGAGATAGTTGGTTGTCACCAAGCCTACGCCGGGAATCGCGACGGGAACACCCACGTCGGAGAATGATCCGACCGCGGCGCCCGCAGCCTGCACCCGGTTGGTCCGTCCACCCGCTGTCAGCCAGGTGATGCGCACGTTGTCGCCTTCAGGATTGACGCCCAGGAGCTGAAATGGGCCGATGGCGTAGTCCGCCAGATCATAGAGATTGTTGCCGTCGTTATCCACACCGAGGAAGTCGCCGACCGACCAATTCTCGTTGGTGTTGGCGGCCAGCACCGTGTTGCCAGGATTGTCAACTTTCGTATCCGGTGTTCCGTAGTACGGCGGTTTGACGTCTTCAGGAGGCGCGGGGGCGTCCGTGTGGCAGTCGAGGCATTCGTCCACGCCGTTGGCGGTATGATGAGCCCGCAGCCCTTCCGCCACGTGACATCCCACGCACCCAAGTCCCGGATTGTTGACCGTGCCGGTCGAAGATCCGATCAACACGGGCAGTCGGCTCGAGCCGATGTGGCACAAGTTGCAGGCCGTAGCCATGTAGCCGCTGTTCCGATGCATGTCGTGGTTGTTGTTGTTGGGGAATATGGTGCCCTTGGTCGAGGTCGGGCCGCGGAAGTTGCCGTGGCAACCCTTGCAATCGGCGTAGTCCTCGTAAGCCAGCCCGCGGCTGCCATCCAGGCCGAACAGCACCAAGCCAAAGCCCAGGCTGAGCAACCACTGCGTGTCTCGATCGAATGCTGTTTTTATCATCTTCCAAGTGTCGTTTATGTTTGTTGTCGGGTCTGCGTCAATACGGGCGAAAACGAGGTGTTTCCGCCCGTGGGTCCCACATCAGGGCCAATCTGCTGCCACCGGCTTTCCGGCAGGAGCAGTAATCCACTTTGGAGCGCGGGTGGCATTGCGAGTCTAAGCGCCTCCGCCACCCGCGCTCTTGGTCAGGCCGATCGTCGAGTTTTCGACATGTGCAGCAGGTGAGTTGATCTGCTCCTCAGTCGCGACTCCCGCCACCGGCCTGGGTTTGGTAGATCGTGGCGCGAGCCGACGATCGCCCCTCGATGGCGTAACTTGGCGGGGTGGCTGAATCTGGCAACAGCGTCAGCACCACGGTGAGCGAGCGGGATGGTTGGTCTGGCAACAACTGCACCGGCAACGGGATTACCCGGAATCGAACCGCCCGCTCGCCCGCAGGAATTGTCACCGTGCCCGGCAGAGTCACATAATCCAGGCCGTTGGCGGCGGTGCCGGCGACGGTGTAACCAACCTGCATCGGCCCGTCAGCAGTCCTCCGGCGCACCTCAAAGGTGGCCGTGTTGATGTTCGTTCCGCGAGCGGAAGCCCGCGAATCCGGGGCGCTGATGCGTACCCGCGGAAGCGGAGGCGGCTGCACAGTAATCGTCACCGGGACAGATGCCGTGGCTGCACCCTGATCGTCGGTGGCCACAGCGGTGATCAAGTGTTCACCCGTCGGTGCTCCACTCCAAGTCAACACCCACAACGGCGCGTGCTCCTGCTCGGGCCGGACTTCGTCGCGATGTTCACGTTCATGATCGCCTTCGGCCTCATCGTCGTCGCCACGCATTACCATGACTCCAAGGCCGAGACTCTCGTCGCCAGCGAAGAACTCGACACTCTGGACCGTGCCGTCCGCGTCGGACGCCTCGGCAACGATCACCACGTTCTTGCCGCTGCGGAATCGGCTGCCTTCGCGAGGACGCAGGATCTTCACCAGCGGCGACTGGTTAGCGCCCGGTGGCAGGACGTGAACCGCAGCCGCTGCGGAGACCGCCACCGTACCCTGGGTGTCCATCACGCGTGCCGCGAAGACGTAATCTCCCTCGGGCACATTGGTGACCGTCACTGCAAACGGTGGGGCCGTGAGGGTGGCGAGGAGGTTTGTGCCTTCGTAGAACTCCACCAGGGCCACGTTGTCCTGCGGCGACACAGCAGCACTGAGCTCGATGTCTGCTGGTGCATTGAAGCTCGCGCCATCGTTGGGCGCGGTCAGGGTGATGGTCAACGGTGTTGGCGCGCCCGACACGGTCAAAGTCGCGGCATCGCTGGTGGCTGGCTGGTTGGCGGCATTGTCCACCACGGCACGGTAGCTGCCGGCATCCGCAGTCGTAACGTTGGCCACGGTCAAGACCGGACTGGTGGCGCCGGAAATGTTCCCTGCGTTCGCGAGATTCGCCCCGTCCTTCTGCCACTGGTAGGAGAGAGGCTCTGTGCCCGTCGCTTCCACCTGGAACGTCACCGTTTCGTCGGCGTTGACGGAGCGGCTCTCAGGCTGCTGGGTGATGGTTGGTGCAATAATCACACCGTTCACCGTGATGGAGATGGCGGCAGACGTCGTGGTCGCTCCCCCATTGTCGGTGGCGCGGGCGCTGAGCGAGTAGTCTCCGGCGGGAACGCCATTCCAGACGAAGCTGTAAGGCGCCGTCGTGTCAGACCC
>CAYJNU010000144.1:5419-16714 GCA_964371005.1 uncultured Verrucomicrobiota bacterium
GGGAACGCCATTCCAGACGAAGCTGTAAGGCGCCGTCGTGTCAGACCCGATGACGCTGTCGCCGGACAGAAACTCCACCATCGTGACCGTCCCGTCGCTGTCAGCCGCATTCCCGGTCAGGGTGATGCTGGCCGGGGCGATGAACGTGGTCCCATCAACCGGCCCGGTGAGCTGAACCGTGGGCGGGACGTTGTTTGGGGCCGGGTTGACCGTGATGGACACGGCGGCGGACGTCGTGGTCGCTCCGCCGTTGTCCGTGGCGCGGGCGCTCAGCGAATAGGCTCCGGCGGGAACGCCATTCCAGACGAAGCTGTAAGGCGCCGTCGTGTCAGACCCGATGACGGTGTCGCCGGATAGAAACTCCACCATCGTGACGGTCCCGTCGCTGTCAGCCGCATTCCCGGTCAGGGTGACGCTGGCCGGGGCGAGGAAGGTGGCATCGTTGGCCGGACCCGTGAGAGTGGCGGTGGGCGCGACGTTCGGGGCCGGGTTGACCGTGATGGACACGGCGGCCGACGTCGTGGCCGCTCCACTGTTGTCCGTGGCGCGGGCGCTCAGCGAATAGGCTCCGGCGGGAACGCCATTCCAGACGAAGCTGTAAGGCGCCGTCGTGTCAGACCCGATGACGGTGTCGCCGGATAGAAACTCCACCATCGTGACGGTCCCGTCGCTGTCAGCCGCATTCCCGGTCAGGGTGATGCTGGCCGGCGCGGGGAAAGTGGCTCCATCAGCCGGCCCGGTGAGTTGGACCGTGGGCGGGACGTTCGGGGCCGGGTTGACCGTGATGGACACGGCGGCCGACGTCGTGGTCGCTCCGCTGTTGTCCGTGGCGCGGGCGCTCAGCGTATAACTGCCGACACCGACGCTAATCCAGACGTAGCTGTAAGGCGCCGTCGTGTCAGACCCGATGACAGTATCGCCAGACAGGAACTCCACCATCGTGACGGTCCCGTCGCTGTCAGCCGCATTCGCGGTGAGAGTGACGCTGGCGGGCGCGATGAATGTAGCACCGTTGGCCGGGCTGGTGAGGGTGGCCGTGGGCGGTGCGTTTGCCGTCGTTGGGTGGGAATTCGGATCGCCGGGATCGAAGATTGGGCCGGGCGGATTGGCTTGTCCCGCGACCCAGGTGCCGTTGGGATCGCCCAACTCGGCGCCGTTGGAATACCCATCTCCGTCGGAATCCAACATCGCCAAGACTGAGGACCATTGGCGGCTCGTCCCGCTCGGAGGACTATCGAAATCAGCGCCGAAGTTGTTTAACGGCGGGCCATCCGCATCGTGGCAGACAATGCAGCTTGCGGGTGAAGGGGGCGTGGTGCCGTTGGGAATTCGGCTTCGATAGGTACTAAAAGCGAACGTGGTTTGGGCGGCCAGCAGGAGAGCCAGGCCGCCAAGGATTGGGGAATTGGTTTTCATATTGGTAGTCAGACTGGGTGGTTTGAGGTTGATCGGGTCAGTGTTGGATTGATCGGGGCCGGTTCGAAGCATCGGCTGGCATGGGCAGAAGTCGCTCGACAGCCGCCATCCCCGGTTTGGGACCTGCTTGAGCCTCCGATTCGGATGTGTGTATTGCAGGGTTCATGCTGCCCTTAACCGTTGCGCCGGGAACGCGGGAACGCCACTTGGCAAAAGGAGGATTTTCAAACCCTGCACAGGGGGGAGACTCGCCTCCTTCTTTCGCAGGAGGCGGTGGCCGGCAGATGCGATGGACGCTGCCGAAGCGCGGTGAACGGTGCGTGGAGTATCAGAGCCGGACAAGTCCGCGCCGCGTGGCAACGGCCACGGCTTCGGTCCGGCTGAGCACCCGGAGCTTCGCGAATAGACTCTTCACATGCGACTTCACCGTGGTTTCGCCGATGTAGAGGCTCTGGCCGATTTCTTTGTTGCTCCGGCCGCGCGCCAGCAATTCGAGCACTTCCAATTCGCGACCGGTGAGTTCCACGCCGCCGATCCGCTCGGCGAGCTTGGCCGCAATCGTCGGCGGGATGCACGTCTCCCCGGCATGCACGCGGCAGATGCATGCCAGGATTTCTTCGCAGGGCGACTCCTTGAGCAGATAAGCCTTCGCGCCTTCGCGCATCCCCCGGTAAACGTCTTCTTCGCTGTCAAACGTCGTCAGCAGAATCACGCGGGCGGACGCGTCGAGCCTGCGGATTTGCAGAAGCGCGCCGATCCCATCCAGGCCGGGCATGCGCAAGTCCAGCAGCGTCACGTCTGGCCGATGACGCTTCCAGAGCTCGACGGCTTGCAGGCCATCCGCCGCGTCCGCCACCACCCGCAAGCCGGATCGTTGATTGATCAGCGCCGCCAATCCTTCCCGCACGATCGCGTGATCATCAGCGATCAGCACGCGGATGGCCGCGGGTGAATCCTGGGCGACGTCAGCGGGCGAGCGGTTGCCGTCGCGCACCGCAGGCTGTCGCGACGTGCGGGCTGTTGGCCTGGCGTTCATGCCGCGGTCGCAGGTACAGCCACGCGGATTCCAGTGCCCGCACCCATCACACTTTCCACCGCCAGGCGTCCCCCCATGCGTTCGACGCGTTCGCGGAGGCCGGTCAATCCAAAGCCGCTGTGGACTCGCCTCGGATCGAAACCGTGTCCGTTGTCCTTGAGCGCAAACCGAATTTCGCCCGAGGCAAAACGCAAACGCGCGTCAAACCGGCTGGCGTGGGCATGCTTGATCGTGTTGGTCAAGGCTTCCCGCCCGATGTGCAGCAAATGACTCTGCCACTCCGGAGGGAGCTCCCGTGGCTCGCCGGCGCAGACGAGCCTGGCTCGGAGCCCCGTGCCCTGGGTCATCTGCTGAAACAGATTCTCCAAGGCGGTCGGCAGATCGCCCCCGATCAAGGCCGGGTCGCGGAGCGCCTGCACCGAGCGCCGGGCGGCGCGCAGGCTTCCCCGCGTCAGCTCACAAGCTTGGTCAAGCCGGTCCGCCGTCTCGTCGGTGCGACCGTTTGCCAGGGCGGCTTTGGCGGCTTCGAGTTGCACCACCGTTCCCGTAAGCCCCTGAGCGAGGGTGTCGTGAATATCGCGGGCGACACGGTTGCGCTCTTCCAAGACGGCCAGTTGGCGCCGATGCGCCGCCAAGCGGGAGAGTTGAACCGCCAGCGCCGCCTGCTGGGCCAACGCTTGGGCGAGTTCGATTTCGTCAGGCCGGTAACCGTCCCGCCGTGAACTGGAGATGCTGACCAATCCCATCACCTTTCCGGCGACCAGCAGCGGGACCGCCAGCACGATGCGGACGCCTTCCGCAACCCAGCACCGACGATTCAACTCAAACCGCGAATCCCGTTCGAGCTCGCCACACAGCACGGGACTCCGGCTGCGGAACACATCCGAGGTCAAGGGATGCTCAGGCAAAGCGTCGGTCGCTGCATGATTCGTCCCGGCGTTCCCGAACGAATCCGTGCGAGCGAGGGGAAACGGCTGGAAGCGGGGCACCGGGCTAAGCTCGTCCTGCAACCACAGGCTCACCGGCTGGGCGCGCAGCATGCGGCTCAGCGTGCGCAGAATCTCCACCAGAAACCGCTCGGGCGCGGCGTCACGGGCCACTGCGTCCAAGGCATGACGCAGCGCCTCGACCTGTCCTCGCGCGAGTTGCTCGGAAGCGCGCAACGCCTCCTCGACTCGACGCTGGGCCGTTACGTCACGGCAAAGGGCGATGATGAAATCACCTTCGCTGGAATGAGCGCGGGTCAGCCGCACCTCGGCCAACACCGGTTCGCCGTCCTTTCTCCGGTAGCTGCGTTCCACGGTCACCCGCCAGCCGCAAGTCACCTCCTGCCACAAGGCCAGCATCTCCTGGCGGGAGCTATTGGTGACAATCTCCCACGGATGCAACGCCAGCAGTTCCGCGCGCGAATAGCCGAAGGTCTCGCTCGCGGCGGGGTTGGCATCGAGCATCCTCCCCTTCAGATCATGAACGTAGATTGCGTCCGCCACGTGCGCGAAGAGGCCTTCCAGCCAATCCTCGCGGCCCGGGCACAAGCCGGACCCGGGACGGTGAAAGCTCAGCCTCGCGTGTCGCGGTCTCACGTGCGCATCGCGTGCCTGCGTCGGTTGCTTTAGACCAGATTTGATCATGAGTATCAAGAACGTGCCGCGCTTCGCACCGGCCCCCCTGTTTCGTCTTCATTGCCCGAGCGAAGTCCACAGGGTCACCCAGAGAGTCTTTCACCGTCATTGTGGCTAATGCAAGTGTTAACACGACCGAATATGACAACCGATTTGTCGGCGGAGGCATGCTTTCGGAGCGGGCGCTGGATGGAGCGCCCCCCAGCCCTTCCAACGGATGTGGCCCTTGGTCTTGCGCTGTGGTAACCTGCCCGCGCTAATTCGGCATGAGCATCAAAGTCAAAATCTGCGGCCTTACCAACGTCCCCGACGCCCGGGCGGCGGCGGAAGCGGGGGCGGACCTGATCGGCTTGATGTTCTATGAACGCAGTTCTCGCCACGTGTCGCTGGACTTGGCGGCGGAGATCGCCACTGCACTCCCACCGTTCGTCACGCGGGTCGGCGTCTTCGTGAACCCCACCGAGGAACTGGTCGCGGAAGCCATCGCGCAGTGCGGCTTGAACATGGTCCAGTTCCACGGCGATGAGCCGCCCGAGTTCTGCACGCAATTCGGCGTGATGAGCCTGAAGGCCTTCCGCGTGCGCGATTCAGCATCGCTCCAAGCTCTGCCCTGCTATCGTACCGATGCCTGGCTGCTCGATGCTCTTACTCCTGGCCAACTGGGCGGCACCGGCGAGCGGTTCGATTGGGACCTGGCGGTGCAGGCCGGCAAGCTGGGTCGCCCCATTTTCCTTGCCGGCGGGTTGACTCCCGAAAACGTGGCGGCAGCCGTGCGCCGCGTGAGCCCATTTGCGGTGGACGTGTCCAGCGGCGTGGAATCGGCGCCGGGGAAAAAGGACGTGGCCAAGGTGCGTGCGTTCATCGCTGCCGCCAGGGCTGTTTCAGCCTGAAACGGCGCCGCGGCGCGATGGACGACTTTCTCCAACGCGAAACCGACCGGCTCGCGCGCTCCTGGATGCAGCACGACGCGGCCGGGTTGGGAGGCTACTTGGTCGCCGACGTCGAAGACCCGCGCGTGAACGTTCAGAGCATCCTCACGCGCCATTTCCTGCTGGCCACGCTTTTCGGGGAAAGGTTCGAGGGCTTGATGGATCAAGAACTGCGCTTCGCCGCCGTCCTCAACTGGCTGCGCCGGCGCGAGCGCGACTTGCGGACACCCGAGGCCCGCGCAGCTTTGCTCCACGCCTTGCGCCACGGCGCCGACAACGCCGAAGGCATGGAAGTCCCCGCGTTCGCAACGCAGTTGTTCGCCGGTTTACCCGTGAGTGTTGGCGGAATCTCCGTGCCAAACTTCATCCAGCATTTTCTCGCCGAAGCCGTGCAGCCCGGTGGGCTCGACACGTTTCAGGAATTGTGGGCCGGCGCGCTGGAAGCCGAGATTCCCAAAGGCGTCCGCGTGTTGGAGGTGGCCTGCGGATCGGCGAACGACTACCGCTTCCTGGCGAGCTACGGCTTGGCCCGGTTGTTGGACTACACCGGCTACGACCTGTGCGCGAAGAACGTGGCGAACGCGCGGACGCTGTTTCCCGGTGTGCGGTTCGAGGTGGGCAACGTGTTTGAAATCGCGGCAGCCGACGGCGCGTTTGAACTCAGCTTTGCGCACGACCTCTTCGAGCATTTGTCATTGGAGGCATTGCCGGTCGCGGTGCGCGAGCTGTGCCGTGTCACGCGCCGGGGATTCTGCATTGGTTTCTTCCAGATGGACGAGACGCCAGACCATATCGTCCGGCCGGTGGACGATTATCATTGGAACACGCTGAGCCTGGACCGGACGAAGGCGTTATTCGAGGAGCAAGGTTTCGAGGTGCAGGCGTTGCACATTGGCACCTACGTGCGTTGGCGCACTGGCTGCGCCGAGACGCACAACCCGAACGCCTACACCTTCATCGCTTTCCGGAAGTGAGCCGCATCAATGGACCCAACTTCGGGGTAGACGCGGCAATCACTGTCCCATGTGTGCCTCTGCAGGAAACCCCCAGCTTCTGACGGCTGCGGTTCTTACGGTGAGACGGCTCGATAAAAGCGCAGCGCGGCGTCTGCGGTGTTCGTATCGCTCCACGTCGTCACCGCTCCAAGATTCGTGACCGTCCCGCCGTCGTACCAAGGTCCCGCACCCAAGTTCGTGCAGATCTGAACGCGGTAGGTGGTTCCGGGGACTCCGAACAAGGACAGCCGGAACCCGGCGCTGGCTGGCAGCATTCCGCCGGTGAGTTGTGGTCCGCCGCTCGTTGGGGCGCTTTGGAGCATCGTCCCGAAGTCCCCGGTCAGCCAGAAGCTCCGCCCCAGGTAAGCGACACACCCCAAGCCTCGGCTGGTCGGCAGCCTGGCTGTCACATCCTGCCAGTTAACGCCGTTCGTTGACTGCAGGAGGAAGCCCGCGGAAGGAGCGTATTCGGTCAAAATCGCCCCTTTGAAGCCGGCGGCAAGATACCGACCGTCTCCGTATGTGATCCAGTAAATCGCGTTTGTCGTCCCCGATGTCCGAGGCTGCCAGTCAACGGCATTGGTGGAGGTCACAATTGTGCCGGAGGCACCGACAGCGAAGAACTCGCCGTTTAGGAACTGGACCCGGTACAAGTGGTTCAGCGTCCCCGAAAACTGAACGTCCCAAGCCGTGCCATCCAAGGACGTCAAGATCGTGCCGGCGTTTCCGACCGCAACGTAAGTGTCGTTTCCGAAAGCCACGCCGAAAAGGTCGTTCTCGGTTCCGGACGTGCGTTTGGTCCAGGCCAGTCCCGAAGGCGACGTGATGATGGTGCCGGTACTGCCCACGGCGATCCAGCGGGTGGGACCGCGGCAGATCGCGGCAAGATCCGAACCCGTGTTACTGGTTCGGACTGCCCAATCTGTGCCGCTTGCCGAACTCCACACTCCCCCTGCTTGACCGACCGCCACATGGTTGCTGCCGTCAAAGCCGACCGCGCCAACCCAACCGCTCGGCGAACCTGAAGCCCGCGAAAAACGTGATCCATCCGGGGAAACCAGAATGCCGGCGCCCGCCGCGATGTAATGGTTGGCGCCGCGGATGACCTGCCGGATGAATGACCGATCGGTAGTACCAGCCGACCAGTTGGTTCCGTTGGTGGCGATCCACAGATTCCCATTCGGGCCGACCATGACATACCGTCCGTTACCGTAGGCTAACCCGCTGGCGTTGAACCCGCCTGGCGGAGGGGCAACCTGAGGGACCAACTCCTGCGCGCTCGCCGCTGCGAAGAGTACCTCATTTGCCGCAAGCGAGTCCGGGTTGTGGAGCATCTCAAAGAAGCGCCCGCCGGCAAATGTGCAGGAGCCCTCCCAGTAATATACCTTCCACCAGTTGCCCGGAAGTGTGGTAAGAAGAAAACTTCCCGCCACCACCCAGTTCGTCCCATCGCTGGACGTGAAGTAACTCCTCGCGGGCGCACTCGGGGAATACGGGATATGCTTCTCAAACTGGACCGAGGCGATGAGCACCCCGTTGCCAAAGCACACGTCGTGAATGTGACCTAAGCTGCAGTTCGGCGGGAGGGGCATGGTCTGCGTGCTCCATGATTGGCCATCGGCCGACACACGCACGGAAGAATTGAGGTCGTATCCGGTCGAGGTGATTGGAGCCATAACAAAGACCCCGTTACAAAAGCAGATCCACGACAGGTTCGGCCCTCCCACCGAGGTCGCGTTCCAGTCTGTGGAGTTGGTGGAGATCGCCAAGTGTCCCGCAGCGCCGCAGGCGACGAATCGTCCATTCCCATAGGCCACAGCCAGGAGTTGATCTGAGGTCCCGGATGATTGTTGAGCCCAATTCTGCCCATCCGTCGAAGTCAGGATCAGGCCGCTGTCTCCCACCGCCACGTATTGGCCGTTGGCGTAGATGACACGGTTCAAATTGGCGGATACAGGTCTCCTCCCACTGTCCCAGGAAAGACCGTCCTCGGAGACATAGATGTACCCCCCTTCTCCGACGGCGACGAACTGCCCGCCGCCAAAGCAGACGCTCCGGAGCGAGTTTGCACAAGGCACAGGATTACGCCAGACCCAATGGTCCAAGGCGTCGGACTGAGCCCGGGTGGTGGACAGAAACAAACCAATGCACAACGAAGCGATTGTGGGCATTCTCCGGTTCATAGATAGGCATTCCTCTCAGTGTTAAACTCCAGCTACAAGTCCTTTATACCCCACCCAGTTTTGCCTGCAAGCTCGTTCTCGGAGCTTTCGCCTTCCTCGGCAGGTCGCGCTCAACTAACCTTGCCACATGAGTGACGTAGTCGCAGACAACCTGCCGGACGCCCGGGGCCACTTCGGGCCGTACGGCGGACGTTACGTGCCGGAGACGCTGATGCATCCGTTGCGCGAGCTCGAAGAGGAATACTTCCGCGCGCAGCAGGACCCGGAGTTTCAGCGCGAACTGCAATACTACCTGCGGGAGTTTTGCGGCCGGCCCACGCCGCTTTACTTCGCCGAACGCCTCACGCGCGAACTCGGCGGCGCCAAGATATACCTCAAGCGCGAGGACCTGCTTCACACCGGCGCGCACAAGATCAACAACGCGATTGGCCAGGCGCTCATCGCCCGGCGCATGGGTAAAACCCGTGTCATCGCCGAGACCGGGGCGGGCCAGCACGGCGTCGCCACCGCCACCGTCGCGGCGATGTTCGGCCTCAAGTGCGTCGTGTATATGGGTGCAGTGGATTGCGAGCGGCAAAGGCTCAACGTCTATCGCATGAAGATGCTCGGCGCGGAGGTTGTGCCCGTCCACGCCGGACAGAAGACGCTCAAGGAAGCCGTCAACGAGGCCATGCGGGACTGGGTCACGAACGTCCGCAGCACGCATTACATCCTCGGCACGGCGTACGGCGCGCATCCGTACCCGGTGATGGTGCGGAATTTCCAGCGCGTCATCGGCGACGAGGCGCGGCGGCAGATTCTGGAGAAGGAGGAGCGGCTGCCCGACCTGCTCCTCGCGTGCGTCGGCGGCGGCTCGAACGCCATCGGGCTCTTCTATCCGTTCCTCGAAGACGCATCGGTGAAGATGGTCGGCGTGGAGGCGGGCGGGCTGGGCATCAAACCCGAACAGCACGCGGCGCGGTTTCAGGGCGGCTCGCTCGGCGTGTTGCAGGGGACGCGCAGCTACATTCTGCAAGACGAGTTCGGGCAAATCCAATCCACGCACAGCGTCAGCGCCGGGCTCGATTACGCCGCGGTCGGCCCGGAACATGTCTGGCTGCGCGACGCGGGCCGGGCGGAATACACCTACGCCACGGACGACCAGGCGCTCGATGCTTTCATGAGGCTGGCCCGGCTGGAAGGCATCATTCCCGCGCTGGAAAGCGCTCACGCCGTTGCCGAAGTCATCCAACGCGCGCCGAACATGTCGAAGACCGCGCTCATCATTCTGAATCTCTCCGGCCGGGGTGACAAAGACGTGGCCCAGGCGGCCGATAAGGTGGGGTTGCAGATGCCGCAATGATGGCGGATGAAATCCCCACTGGCGCACACGCCGGGACCGGCCTATGTTGCGGCGTCCGTTATGCGCGGACGAGATGATGCCGTGAACCGCTGAAAGCCGCTATGCAACACGACAGCCCCACGCCGCCCGAACCCAAGACCTACGAGATTCCTGATGATCCGTTGAATGCAAAATCCAAGACCGTCCTGATCCTGGAGGACGACTTGGAGGTTGCCGCCACCCTCAAGGAAACACTCGAAGACCAGGATTACCGGGTGGCTGTGGTGCCCAACGGCGCGGCGGGCGTGCAGAAGATCCTCGCCGCCGACTTTGACGCCATTCTCTGCGACATGGTCATGCCGGATTTCCCGGGCGACATGTTCTACCTGGCCGTCCAGCGGACGCGTCCGCACCTGTGCGAGCGATTCATCTTCATGACCGGCCACCACGGCGACCCCAAGGTGGCGACGTTCCTCGCCGGGGTCCGGAATCGAGTGTTGGGAAAGCCCTTTGAACTGCGCCATCTGTTCGACGCCTTGGAGGCGGTCACCGGCAGGAGCCAGTAACCAGCCCGGAGTTGGCGATTCTCCCCGCCAGTCTTCAGCCGCCACCTCTTGCCGGAGGCGCACGAGACCGAAGAAGTCTGGACTACCCGAAGCCGAGTGGCGCAAGCTGTTGGCCGCATGAGCGCGCCGGATGACACACCCAAACTTCGCATGGCCGAACCGGATTCGGCTGAGTTGATTGCGCGTCGCCTCGAACGCGACCGAATCACGGCCAATCGCGAGCGCGAATTCGGCTTGGAACAATCGCTCGCCGGCTTTCGCGTCGGCTCGGTGAAAGCGCTGAACACCGTGCCGCTCACGCGCGGGATCGAAGACCAGGTCACCTACGCCACGCCGGCCAAGCTTGCGGAGTTGCTGCGCCGCGACGAATTGGACGCCGGGCTGGTCAGCGTCGTGGAACCGCTGCTCAACGATCGCTACGACATCCTCGATGGTGTGGCCGTAGCGGCGCTGGGCGAGGTCAAGAGCGTTTTCCTGGCGCACAGACGCCCATTGGAGGAGGCCAAGGAAGTGTTTTGCGATCCCGCTTCGCTGACGAGCGTACTGCTGCTGAAAGTCCTGCTCGCCGAGCGTGGACTGAAACCTGAGTTCAAGCCTCTCGAAGCCTACGCGGCGGCGAAAGAAAAGGACTTCGTCCTGCTCATTGGCGACGTGGCGCTGGACTTCGCCTTCAGTCCGGCCAGCCACGAGATTCTTGATCTCGGCGCGGCGTGGTATGAGTTGACGAAGCTGCCGTTCGTCTTCGCCGTTTGGGCATTGCGCCGCGGCATCGAGAACGCCGAGCTCCGCCGCCAACTCCATGAGGCGAAAGATTTCGGGATGGACACGCTGGATCACATCATCCGCAGCCGCGCGGAATACACGGAGGATTTTCGCAAGGACTACTTCGGCTGGCATCTGCACTATCACCTGGGTGCAGATGAGAAGCGCGGCATCGCCAAGTTCATGGCACTGCTGCGCCAGCACGGCTTCGGACCGGTGTTCGAGCCGAAGTTTGTTTAACCGGGTGCAAAGCAACGGGTGACCGGTGATGTGATCGCCGTCGTCGAGGTTACTGCCAAGTCCGCAGGACAGGCCACACCGGAGTGCGCCCGTCCTCGGGCGTAGCAAGCTTCGGCGGTCCAGGCGCAGTCAGATACTACCGGCGTCGTCGGCAATCGCGCGTTGCTGCGCCCGAGGACGGGCGCACTCCGGTCTTGTCGCGTATCCTGCGGTTCGCTCAGTAAG
>CAYJNU010000145.1:0-15764 GCA_964371005.1 uncultured Verrucomicrobiota bacterium
CCTTCAAAGCGACCTCCAGCAAACGGACGCCCGCTTCGTCGCGTTCGGACCACTGCGCCACGTTCGGCCCCGTGACTTGTTCCACGCGATAGCCGGCTGGCAGACCCACTCGCAACGAAAACACCCCGGCGCGCTTGATGGTGTAGTCAATCGTCGCGGACAGACTGACTTGGTCTCCGGCCACGCGGACGCTGTTGCGCACCACGGCCTCGATCTGCGGTTGCACAGTTTCGGCGCGCGCGCGCAGCTCGAATCCGGGTTTGAGGAAGCGGAAGGCGCTGAAAAGCCCGCCGCCTTTCAACGCCCCCGCCCGCTCGAACTCCTCCGCGTCCACCCGCTGCATCTCCTTGGCCGACTCGATGGAAAGTGTCACTTCCTCAGTATTGCGCAAACCGACAAGGCCCGATTCCCGCTTCACGTCCAGCGCATGAGGCGTCTCGACGCGGGCGGTTGCTGGCAGCGTATCGAGACCCTTTTCGGTTTCGAGGGTGAGCCGATAAGCCGGCGAAACGCCCTTGAGCAACTCCACGACGAGTGTTTGCGCGCGGTTCTCTTCCTTTATCTCCCAGGTGCGAATCGCATCCCCCTCGACGCGGAGCAAACGCTGGCCCGCCGGCAACTGGACGCGCAGTTGGCGCAACTCACCTTGCGCGACTTGGTAATCCAGGACGGACCGCACGCTCACCACGCCTCCACCGATTGTGGCCAGCGCGGTGTTCTGGCAAAAGACCGTGGCGGCGACTTCCGCAGCGCGCTTCACCCGTGGTGTCCAAAGCAATTCAATGCGGTCGCCCGAACCGATAATGGCTTCGACCCGCGTTTTGTCCTGGTCGGTGGTGCGCTTGCTGGAAACCGCGCTCGGAAAATCCACATCCGCCTCCGGCTGATCAAGCGTCAGCGCAACTTGCGTGGTGAGCGCGGCTGGGATGGCGAACGTGAGGTTTCGCTTCGTCACGTCTCCGCCCACTTTCGCCACGAACTTCACCAGCAGGGTCACGTCGCTGCGCTTGCCGAGACGGGCGGCGATCATGCCGTCCTGGCGGACGAGCTTTGCATTGCCACTCTTGACGATGAACTCCTGGACCGCCACGTCCTCGCCGAACAGGGCAAGCGTCTGGTTCGGCTTCGCGGCGGTGATGCAAAACCGGGCCTCGATCTGCGCCACGCGGTCATTCACGGTGCCGCTGTAATTCGCCGTCAGGATGGAGACGCTGCCTGCCGGAGCCTCCGTCGCCTGCGCACTCGCGGCGAACAGGCCGCACACGAGCAGGGCCGTCGCAATGGCCGGCGGCAGTTCGCCGCCTTCGGCAGCGACGTTGGGAGCAGCCTGGGCCTTCGCGGCCTGCCGCCGGGCGGTCGCCCGCCAGATCAGCCACGAAACCACGGCCAGCACCACCGCCGGGAAGCCGACGATGAGCGCGTCATGCAACGCGCGCCAAGCCACGAGAAGGCTGCCCAGCGAGCCGAGCATGAGCGCCAGCGCACAGGTGAGCACGAGGCGGTTGCGACGGCTACGCCATTGCCACCACCAGGCCGCGAGTCCCAGCAGGAACGCAGCGACCTGCTTTGCCATGAGCACGTTCCGATAGGTTTCGAGCGGCATGAGCTTCGCGGAGATCGAGAGCGGCTCCTCGCGGATATTGAGCACCTTGGCGAACGTGAAGGCATTGCCTTCCCGCGGGAGCTCGATGCGGATGCTGCGGAGGCGGGGCGGCCTCGTCGGGGCTTCGGGCTGAGGCACAGTCGCGGGCTGATTGGCCGCGAGGTGCTGGAGTTGCGCGGCTTGCACCGCTTGGGCCTGCTGGCGCTGGGCAACCTCTTGAGAGGATCGCACCAAGCCTCTTTGAGCCAGCTCCGCGAACTTCGCCGCGCTCATCTGCTGGACTGAACCGTCAGCAAAGAGCACAGAGCAGGAGCCATTCACTATGGGGGAGTATGCCAGCACTGCGTCGGGCGTCGTTTCCGAAACTTGCGCCCCCAGGTAAGTGTACCGCTGTCCGCTGTCGGGATCGTAGGTAACCTTGTCGGTGCCGAGTTCCGCCATCATCTCCTCGAACGTCGCTGGGAAGCGGTCCTGGTTATCGCCGGCCCAAATGCGTGCCGCAAGCCCGATCTGTTTTAGATTGTTGAGACTATTGATCCGCTGCGCTTTTTGTTTTGCCCTGCTCAGCGCCGGCAGCAACATACCACCCAGGATAACGCAGATCGTCAGCACACCTAGCACCGTCAACAATCCACTCCACCCCCGGCGCGCAGCGGAAACCACCAGCGTGATCACCAGAAACGCCAGCCCGCCGATCACCAGGATCCGAGGACCTGCTTCGCGCAAAACCTCCGCATAGAACGCCACGAACTTGCGCCACGCATCCAGTGCACCGTAAGTCGTGCCTTCCGCCACGCGCATCGTGCCGCCGAAGTTAGAAAGCCGCTTCGTGGCGGGCACATAGAGCTGCCATTCGGCGTAGGTGTTCGGCACGTCAGTGACCGGCGCAGCGAATTGAAGTGCCTGCGACCAGCGGGCATTCAGCGCGGCGTTCGTTTTCGCATAAACGATGTCCACCGCGAACGCCTGATCGCGGTTGGCCTCGCGCGGCAACGGCACCAGCACCCAACTGCCGTCGCGCTCGGGCTTCACCGCCTGACCGTTGACATAGCAACCCCAAAAGTCCGAGCCCGCCGGGAGCTGGAAGCGCTGAAACTGCTTGGCGTTGTTCTTCACCATGAACGATGCCTGGGTGAGCATCTCGCCCGCTTCGGTAAGCACGGAAGTGATTTGCGTGCGGTCGGCCACGGCTTCCAGCACCGGAAGTTGGTCGTGGCGTTTCACATCCACAGCCAGCTCGTACTGGTCGCCGGTGTATTGGTAGGCAAGCACCACGGCGCGGGTGATGAGCGCGCGGTCTGCGGCGGCGAGTTCGGCTTCGTCCACCCGCCGGAGCGCGTCGCCAACGGGCTGGGCGCTCAACTTGAGGCTCGCTGCCGTGGTGAGCACCACCGAACCGGTTTCGCGTTCGACACCCACCGCGTGAACCCCGCCCACGGGCAGAGTCGTTCCCTTGGGATCGAACTGGTAATCGTAAGTGACGACGAGCGTATAGCCGCCCCAGGCCTTGTCCTGTAATCCGATCGTCCACGTGTCGTTACTCTGTTCGCGACGGCGAATGTTCGGCCCCGTGAACTCGACGTTCTTGCAGTGCGCGGGCAGTTTCACGCGAAACTCCTGCACGCCCTGGTTCACAATGCCGTAGCGAGTCGTCGCACTGCCGCCCACGAGACCATCGCCAATCGTCACCAGGTTGAACACATCCGCCACGACACGATCCGCCAGGCGCTCGCTCGCGAGCGTGAGCCTCCAGTCGGCCTGATCCGCGATGTAGGCAAGCAACTCGTCGGTGCGGTTGGCCAGGCGGTTGACCGGCACTTCGCGAAGTCCGGACAGTTCTCCGGACTTGAGCCGGATGCCGGCCGCGGAAGCGGCACCGATCTGCGCGGCTTCTTTCGTCGCGCCGAGGACGCGCAGTGGCCCCACGATGATTTGGTCGGGAAAGCCCTTCAGCGCTTGCTCAAGTTGCACCTCCAGCTTGCGCTGGCCAAGCACGCGGGCGGCGAAGTTCACATGGAGTTTGCCGTCGCTCGCCTTCCAATCCTCGACGCCTTCGCCGCGAACGTCGGCAACGGTTAGACCGACCTGAGGCTGGAGCTCGGCCGCATAGATGCCAGCCTTCTCGACGTTGAGCGTGAGGCTGTGGGCGACGAGCAGGCGCGTTTCTTCAAGACGTGTGGTCACGCGGTCATCCGACGTGAGGACCGGCTCGATGCGTTTAAGCCGGAGCGCGAGGGTGAACGGGCGGCTGTTGAACCGATAGGCCGCCAGCGCGCCGGCGGGGGCGTTGATCTGACGCAAACCGTTCAGCGAATCCGTTTCCGCAACCATGTCTTCGGCGCCAAGCGTGAGCGTGCCGGATTCGCGTTCGGCGGCGAGGGGTTGTGGCGGCTCGAGACTCGCCACACCAACGGCCCCGTCCAACAGTTGCTCGGAAAGCAGGGTCAGCTCGCTACGCTTCTCCACCGGCTTGATGAACTCGACCGTGATGATCTGGCGCTCACCTTCGGACTTGACCTGCCAATCCCGGATTTGTTCGCCGTCGAGCCGGGTCAGAGCCTGTGTCGCCGGCAACGCCAGTGTGAGCCGGGGCGCGTTGCCTTGCAGAACAGCGTAACGAATCAGCGTGGTGTATTTGATGACCGCGGGCGTGACTTGGGCCGTGACGGTGGTGTCGGCGGTGATGAGCGCTTTGCGGGCGACCTCGGTGACCTTCCCCTGCCAACGAAGCGACACCGTGCGATCGTGGCCGAGCAACCCGCACACCCGCGAGTCGCCGTTGGTCTGAGTTGTCTCAACCACCGTGCCGGTCAGCAACTGCACCTCCATGCCGACGCCCTCTGCCTGAGCGGTGAGGGAGGCAATCGCCGCTGCCGGACCGGTGAACGAAACCTGGTTCCACGGCTCGGCGCGCTGAACCTTGCCCACGACTTCAAGGCTGAACTGATACCGGCCGCCGTGATCGGCGTGAAGCCAGTAACGTTTGTCCTCTCGCGTGAGGTGCAATTGATCGGACCACTTCCTGGGCGGGAGGACCGCCACGTCGCCCTCGAACAAGAGCAGCGATCCGCCGTCTCTCTCCGCGCATTCGGCATCCACGGCCACCGTGAAACGCGCGTCGTGTTCGCCGAGAGTGGCGTCGTAGCGTACCTCGCGGATGGCGAAGCTCGCCCCGGACGACTTGATAGCGTCGGGTGTTTGGGTCTGGCTCGATGCGAGCAGGCTGCCAGCCGAGCAGGCCATGGCGGCGAGCGCGAGGAGCCTGCTGGCGAAGCGGCGGCTCGCTCGAGCGCCGCCAAACACAACGTTGCGGGCAAGAAATGTGGCGTCCTGACGAGACGCCGCTGCGGGGCCGTGCAAAGATGTCGTGTGCTTCATGTTCCCTCCGATGTGACTGCGTTCGCGATTTGTTCGGTTCTGACTCACGCGCCTATTGCTAACACAGACCCACCGCGCCAGGTGCCACGCCGCGGTAAAGGATTTGTAAAGGATTTGTCAGAGGCGGTGGTGGGCGCGCTCGGTTCCGCACTCAATTCCGCGCTTGCGTCCCGGCGAGGGAGTGATAGAAGAGAACGCAGGATGAGTGTCTTAACCAAGCAAGGCGTGCCCGTTTCGGAAATCGTTGGCCCGGCGCGAGGCACTTGGACAACTCTGCCACCCGCTCCTTTTCACTCCATGAACCGTCTTGGATTCAGAGTCCCGGCTTCAGCCGGTGTGCGCAACTCCAACCGGCTAAAGCCAGGAGTCCAAGCGCGCCGCCGTTGCGGTTTCTGTCCCCGATGCGCGTCCACAGTTGGAAATCGAAGCTCCCCATGAATACGTCATTCCCGAAGCAGACGCTTGGGCGCCCCGGCCCTGTTGCGTTCACCCTGACCGAATTGATGATCTTGATCGGGGTTGTCACGCTGCTGGCCCTGACGCTTTTGCCCGCCCTGGCAAGCACGGCGGAGCGGAGCAAACGTGCCGCCTGCCAGAATGGCCTCCGGCAGCTCGCCGCCGGGATGACGATCTATGCCGGTAACAACGCGGGAAACATCATCGCCGCCAGGAATCCTGCCGGGGTGTCGGTGCAGATTATCCTGAACCTTCCGGAAGCTGCCGCCGCTGGGACAGTTGGATTGCCCGTGCAATCCAACTCAACGGTGTGGACGTGTCCCGCTCGACCTGGGTTGCCGGTTTACGAGACAAACTATAGTCAATGGGTGATTGGGTATCAGTATTTCGGCGGCATCAAGACCTGGCTCAATCCACGAGGTTCGTTCACGTCTTGCAGTCCGACGAACCTCACGCAGGCCCGGCCGCATTGGACCCTCGCGGCGGATGCCGTCATCAAGGTCAATGGAACCTGGGGCGGCGGAGAGTACGGACGGGAATACATGTATCAGAACATGCCGCCACACCACCCGGGAGATGCCTTGATTCCCGAAGGCGGCAACCAGGCGCTTGTGGACGGCTCGGTTCAATGGATTCCGTTCGAGCAAATGTACTTCTTGCACACTTGGAGCACCTCCAGCCGGGCGGCTTACTTCCATCAAGACCCCAAGGACTTCCCGCCGACTTTGCGCGCGGCACTGCCTTCGTTGCGGGCGGCACCTTGATCCGGCAGGAACGCGGGGACTTGAGCTACAAACCAAGCGTGACCAATCATGATTATGATGGACCTTCGTAAATGCAAACCGGATGCGGCGGTGGTGGGCGCGCTCCTGTGCGCGGTGATTGTGCCGTGTCCCCTCCTGGGTGACGCGCCGCCCGGACAGGTCGTGAGTTGGGGCGCACGCGTGCTCCCGCAGGTGCTGCCGGCAACAGTCTTCACGAACGCCGCCGCCGGATTTGACCACAACCTCGCCCTTAGAAACGACGGCACGGTCGTCGCGTGGGGCAACAACTTCTTCGGACAGGCGGTGGTCCCTGCGAGCCTGAGCAACGTCGTGGCCGTCGCGGCGGGCGCCGGCGGACACAGTCTGGCGCTCCAGGCGAACGGCATCGTCGTCGGCTGGGGTGCCACGAACAGCGGCCAGGTGAACGTGCCAAACGGGTTGAGCGACGCAATGGCGATTGCCGCCGGACGGGCACACAGTCTCGCGATCAAGTCGAACGAAACCGTCGTTGCGTGGGGTAACAGTGCATACGCTCAGACGAGCGTGCCGGCCGGCTTGACCAACGTGGTGGCGCTTGCGGCCGGTGGCTTTCACAGCCTGGCGCTGAAACGCGACGGTACCGTTACGGCCTGGGGCGCGGGCAAAACCAGCCAGGGCAAGTATCCTCACTATGGGCAATCGCTGGTGCCCGCCGGCGTGACCAACGTGGTCGCCATCGCCGCCGGGGCGAATCACTCGCTCGCGCTCCAGCGCGACGGTTCGGTGGTCGCCTGGGGCTGCAACTACGACGGCCAGACCAGCGTGCCACCGGGCTTGGGCAACGTCGTAGCCGCTGCGGCAGGGGGTGACGCCGAAACGGGCCACAGCCTCGCGCTCAAAGCCGACGGTACCGTGGTCGCCTGGGGCAACAACGATTACGGCCAGACCAACGTACCGGGTGGCTTGCGCAATGTGGTGGCGATCACGGCTGGGGCGTTTTGCAGCCTCGCTGTCGGAAGCGACGGCACGCTGGTCTCGTGGGGAGGCGCAAACGGCGATTGCGCAACCGCTCTCTCTGAGCTGGAAGACATCGTCAACCTGAGCGCGGCCTGGCGCCACAGTCTGTTCCTGAAACGCGACGGTTCGGCGTTGGACTTGGCATACCACTACGCCAGCGAGGTCGGTTGCCCGTCGAATCTGGGCCAAGTGGTGGCCATTGCCACAGGCGGGAGTCACCACCTCGCCCTTACCAGAAACCACACTTTGTATGCCTGGGGTGACAACTCAAGCGGTCAGACCGATGTGCCGGCCGGATTGACCAACGTGGTGGCGATCGCCTCGGGACTGGATCACAACCTCGCGCTCCGCAGCGATGGGACGATCATTGCCTGGGGGGCCGGCTCCACCAATGGCGGGCCGTTTCCGCACGCTGGCCAGTGCATCGTTCCTCCAGACCTGAACAACGTGGTGGCGATCGCCGCGGGGGAAACGCACAGCCTCGCGCTCAAAGGCGATGGCACCGTCCTGGGCTGGGGCAACAACGCCTCCGGCCAGACCAAAGTGCCCGCCGGTTTGAATGACGTGCTGGCGATTGCGGCGGGCTCGTTTCACAACCTCGCGCTTCGCAGCAACGGAACCGTGATCGCCTGGGGCAATAACTATTTCGGCCAGACCAACACACCCGCCGGCCTCAGCAACGTGGTCGCCGTCGCCGCGGCGTGGACGCACAACCTCGTGCTCAAGAGTGACGGCACGGTCGCCGCGTGGGGTGATGACTCCTACGGCCAGACCCGGGCACCCGCCGGCGTGAGCAACGTGGTGGCCATCGCGGCAAAGGACGGGCGCAGCATGGCAATTACGGCACCCCTGAGAATAGCTGTGCTTGAGCAAGCTGGGACAAACACGCTGCTTCGTTTCCGCGCCTTCGCGGGCCGGCGATATGCGGTGGAGTACTCAAACGATCTGACTCCTGGCAGTTGGGTTGAATTGCAGGGAGCAGGCGTCCAGGGAAATGGCTTGGATGTCAACGTGACCGACCCTTTCGCGGGCGGCGAGGCAACCAACCGGTTCTATCGCGTCCGGGAATTCAGGTAATCGGTCGCCTGCAAACGCGTCAACTTTGCCCCTTATTCGAAGGCCTGCCCCGGACTTCGCGGAACAGCTCAAGAAGCTGGACCAGAACAAATCCTCCGTGCTGCACTGCGTCTCCGGCTGCCGTTCCACCGGCGCGCTGCCGCAATTTGCGGAACTCGGCTTCTCTCGAATCGTGCATCTGGCTGGAGGGCTGAAAGCGTGGCAGCAAGACGTCAACCCGGTAACGCCGTAGCAGGCGAGCGGGATTCTGGCGGACGTCCCCCGGTCCTGAGCTGGAGTCCCGCGCGCCTGAATGCCGCATGCCCGTTTGATTTCCGCTTGATTTGCGATTGCCAGCCTCCCCCTCTGCGTTGCACCATGCCGTCAACATCTACAATTATGGCGATCTATCAGGAACAACAGTTGCAGGAAATCTCGAAGCAATTTCAGATTTACGGGGAAATCCTCCACGCCGAAACCTGCAAGATCGGGCACATCAACGAGACCTACTCCGCCACTTACGACCAGGGCGGCATGCGCGTGCGCTACATCCACCAGAAGATCAACAAACATGTGTTCAAGAACCCGCCGGCCGTCATGCACAATCTGGCCCGCGTGAGTGCGCACCTGCGCAAGAAGCTCGAAGCGCAGCGTCCGCCGCACATCACGCGCCGGTGCCTGACCGTCGTTCCCACACGCAAGGGGGACTCGTTCTACGTGGACAAGGCAGGCGAATACTGGCGGACGTTCGTCTTCATCGAAGGCATCAACACACTGGAAGCTGTGCAATCTCCCGCGCAGGCGTACCAGGCGGGCTACGCGTTCGGCGAGTTCCAGAACCTGCTGGTGGACCTGCCCGGCGAGCGCCTGCACGAGACCATTCCCGATTTCCACAACACCCGCAAACGGTTCAAGGCCTTGCAGGACGCCGTGCAGAAGGACCACGTCAATCGCGCCCAACTGGCGGGCCCAGAGATCGAGTTCGCTCTCAAGCATGAGAAGCTCGTGGATGTCATCCTGAACGGGATGACCAAGGGGAAGATCCCCGAACGCATCACGCACAACGACACCAAGATTAACAATGTGATGCTCGACGTCGTCACCGGCGAAGCGCTGTGTGTGGTGGACCTCGACACCGTCATGCCGGGCTGCGTGCTCTACGACTTCGGCGACATGGTGCGCACCTCGACCAGCCCGACCCTCGAGGACGAGCAGGACCTCTCGAAGATCAAGATGCACATGCCGATCTTTGAGCAACTCGCGGAAGGCTACCTCTCAACGGCGGGTCAGTTCCTCACGAAGACCGAGCGCTCGCTGATGGCGTTCTCCGGAAAGCTGATCACCTTCGAAATTGGCATCCGGTTCCTCACCGATTACCTCAGCGGCGACACCTACTTCCGTATTCATCGCCCAGGACACAACCTCGACCGCTGCCGCACGCAGTTCAAACTGGTCGAATCCATCGAGCAACAAGAGGAAGCCATGCAGAAGCTGGTGGACAAGATGGACGGCGTTGAGGCGCGCAAACGGAAAGCCGCCAGAGGCATCGGGACGAGCAGCGGTTCGCGGCGGTGAGTGCAATCGGTCAATCTTCGCTCATCAGGTGCAAGAGGGAACTGCGGACGGTGAGCGCCACCAGGTCACTGATGACGTCGAGCACGATGAACTTGCGGACCTGTCCCCAGATCTCCGTTTCGTAGGCGGTGCCGACGTGCAGCAGCAGGGAATCCAGCATCTCGCGCGTATCGTCGCGGGCCAGGATGCGCTCGAAGCCGCGCCGGATTGCCGGGAAAGAAACGTGCGCGAGATTGGAGTGCTCCAGCGTCCCCTCCAGGGCAAGGCGGAGCAGGGCGCGGATTTCCGTGGATGAAAGTCCTGTCTCGCCTGGCGCCGTTCGAACGGTCGCCCGCTTGGAGATCAGCAAGTGAAGGGCTTGAAACCGGATTCTTCGCGCTGGAGTATCCAGCCAAGGTTCGGGGTGTAGCACTCCGAGTACGGATCGGGCCGGGTCTGCCGTGTTATTGACCCGTTCCAGAAGGGGCGTTCCGATGATGCGGTCGTCCTCCCACCAGCCCGGTATTTCTTCGAGCTGCCGGTGGCCTTCCCGGGCCATGCACAGATCGAAATCCCGGACCAGGCGGATTTCTTTGTGCAGATAACCGTAGCTGAGCGGAGTCAGCACGGCTTTGCGCAGACGCAGTGGCAACGGCACCAAATCCGGAAGCACCAGCCGCACCTCCAGTTCGCCGCCATGGTGTTCCAATGCCGCGCGCATGCAAACGTCCCAGCTCCCCTCGATCTTGGGTAGATGCGCATGCACGTTCACGCCCGCCAGCAGGGAAACGGCGGCCGTGTGCGTGATCTCCCGGCTCAACAACGGAGTCAGCCCGTGCCGGCTGGCGATTCCGTAAAGGAAATCATACGCGGTGATCTGCTGGGCTGCCTTGACGGCGGACCACTCGGAAAACTGATTCAGGCTACACCGCCAGACCACCTGTTCATCCTGGTTCTCAATGCAACCCAGCCTCGTTTCGTGCAGCGCGAACGCGTAAGCGCTTCTCAGCAGCGCCCGGCCCCGCGCTCCCTTCCATTTGCCGTGTTCCTGCTCGAGTTCCCACGGTTTGAGTTGACGCTCGCTCCAGCCGAAAAGCTCCGGGGCGACACGATGAAGCGCGGTGAACGCCGACACACCGAACCGCGACAGGATATTTGGAGAAACTTCGTCAAACAGCCGTGCCCAACGGCGGAAGGACCGGGCCGCCTCGCAATCCATCCCGCCAGTCGAAGTGAAAAGCCGCGGTTCGGACAGCCGCACTTGTTCCAGGACCGCTCGAGCCGCCCGGTCGAGCACTTCCCAAATCGCTTGGCGGCTATCGTGACAGACTCGCTGGGGCAGGGCTGACACTTTCCCGAGGACTTCTGGCGGGAGATTGCCGGTGCCGATTTGCTGGAGGCATCGTGCCAGCACCGCTCGCCAATCCAGCAATCCGCTCTCGCGCAGGAGTGAGGGCGCCACCCGAACCCCGAGGGAAAGAAATGCGTCTTCCCAGTCTATGCGGCCAAAGTCGCCGATACTCCAGTGGGGCTGCCCCGCTACGACGCTTACCAACCGCAGGCCATACTTGATTTGCCAGAGTGCCGCATGAATCAGCATCTCCGCCGCGCGTTCATCGCTGAGTTCCTGCCGGAGCGTCAATTTCCAGGGCCGCACGGGTGGGTCCTCGCCTTGTGTAATGCCGGCAAAAGCCACCTCTGGAACGGCGCTGGAGCGGATGAGCCGGAACCCCGTGCTCCGGAGCAGATGCCGCAGGTCGGCAGCCTCGAGATCGGCGCACGTGTGCAACCCGAACTTGTTGCAGAGAAGGTAGCGCAGGTAAGCGGGCGCTCGTCGGTCGAAAGTGAGTCGCTTGGCGGGGGAGAGGGAAGCCAGAGCGATGGGGGGTGCCGCGTGCGAGAGGGGGCAGAGTAGGGACTTGGGGTACGAGGCCAGAAATCCTTCCGCCCCGGGTCGCACGCAATGCCAGGCCGTGAGGACCAGGACTTCATCATAGTCGGCGGATTCCTGCACCTTGTGGACATCCGCCATGGTCGCGGCGATCCGGAAAACTCTCTCAAAGTGCGGAATCTCAGCTTCCTCAGTGGCTGGTTCTTTCCTGCGCAAGGTTCGGTATTCCGCCTCTGCGGCGGGAAAGCGTCCGGAGATGACCCGTGCCTTCTCCAGTACCAAGGCGTCGAATTGCGGTAATGGAATGCAGGCGCGCGCCTCGTCGGGCTGGGGAGAGATCGTCGAAGGAACAGGCCAGCCGAAACTGAAATGCAGACCCGCAGGTGAATCTGCCAACGATGCAGAAGACAGTCCCAGAACCGGCCTGCGCGGCAACGGCGAAGTTGCCTCGGCCCCGGTCCACGGCTGCTCGTCATTCGAGCATGCCACCTGCGTGTCATCTGCGTCAGTCCACACGGTTACTTGAGACTAGTAGCATCTCGGTCGTCCGCTGTCACCTGCCTTCTCAAATCGTGCCGGCGCAAATCAACTTTTCGGTGGCGATGCTTTGTCGTAGCTTCGCCGCGTGCGAGTTTCATCCAGATCCAAGCGAGGCGAGTTGTTCGTCGGCCTCATGTCCGGCACTTCTGCGGATGGCATTGATGCCGTGGTGGCTGAGTTGGAGGGAGAGGGCAGGGGATTGAGGGCGATGTTGCGGGCGCACGTCCACGTTCCATTTCCAGCAAAGTTCCGCCAGCGTGTGCTCGATGCCTGTTTGCATGGTGCAGTCGCGGAGATTTGCGAACTGAACTTCACGTTGGGCGAGCGATTCGCGAACGCCACGCTGGCAGCGATCCGCAAAGCGGGTTTGAAGCCCTCGCAAGTCTCCGCCATCGGTTCGCACGGGCAGACGGTGCATCACCTGCCGAATGCGAAGCATCCCTCGACGCTCCAGATCGGCGAGCCGTGCGTTATCGCCGAACGCACCGGCATCACGACCGTGGCGGACTTTCGCGTGCGCGACATGGCGGCGGGCGGTCAGGGGGCGCCGCTCGTGCCCTACACCGATTGGGCGCTGTTCACGGACGACACGAGGCCGCGCATCATCCAGAACATCGGCGGTATTGGCAACCTGACTTTCCTGCCAGCACGAGCGGGTATCGGCGATGTGCTCGCCTTCGACACTGGGCCGGGCAACATGGTCATGGACGCTGTGGTGACAACGCTCACTCTTGGCGAATTGAGGTTTGATCGTAATGGCAGGCTGGCCGCGCGGGGCAAGGTTTCGGAAGCGTTGCTCGCCGAGTGCATGCGGCATCCTTACATCCGGCGCAGACCGCCGAAGACCACCGGGCGTGAGGAATTCGGCGAGAGCCTTGTGAAGGGGTTTCTCTCTCTCTCTCGCAAGTTGCGTTTGGCTGACGCCGACATCATCGCGACGGCGACCGCGTTCACGGCCGAGAGCATCGCGGATGCTTACCGGCGCTTCGTATTCCCGAAGCTGGCCCGACGTGAGTTGGCCCGGCTGCAAGTCATCCTCGGCGGCGGCGGCGCGAAGAATTCGACGTTGCGCCGGATGTTGGCCGAGCGTCTCGGAGTTGGTGAAATCCTGACCCACGACGATTTTGGGATTCCGGATTCTGCGAAGGAAGCCCTGGCGTTCGCCATTCTGGCCCACGCGACATTGCACGGCCAGCCGTCGAACGTCATCGGCAGCACCGGCGCGCGGCGGGCCGTGGTGCTCGGCAAGATCGTGCCCGGCAACGTTTCAAGCAGGTTTGTATTGCGATGAGGACGTTCATGGCCGCTTTCCCTCAACTCCGAGCCGACCGATGAAAGCGATGCTGAACATGGTGTTCGCCCTGATGCTTGCTGGTTGCGGTCTGGTGGGTTGCACCAGCAAGCCGCCTCCACTCGAACCCAAGCTGGTGGAGTTCGTCCAAGCGAAGCAGGCGCAAACGAAAGCGCTGGTGCGTGCCCAGAACCTGACTATGCCGTCCGAGGGTTGGCAACTGTTCGATGCGATCCTGGCCAACGACTGGCACACGGCCACGAATTGTTTTGCGGAACTCAGCCAGATGCGTTTCGGGACTGCGCCATCCACCAGCCCTGTGCGTAAGGCATTTGACTGGGTGAGGGCGCTGCTGCAGAACGCCGGGGTCTTCAGAGCGAAGACGCTGGCTTTGCAGAGCGTCGCGTGGCAACCGTTGTCGGAAGCCCATTGGGCTTACGTCCAAACGCGGACCTGGCACAAGCCGCACTTGGAGTGGGTTGTGCGGAACATCCGCACGGCTGTGGCAACGAACGCGATCTACTTTGGCGGCACTGACTCAGGACGCTATGCCCTCACGGCCGCGATGGATTCCCACCTCGAAGGGCGACCGTTCTTCGTTCTCACACAGAACGCGCTCGCGGACGGAACCTACCTCGACTACCTGAGGTCCATGTTTTCGAACCACCTCTACGTGCCGACGCCGACGGACTCGCAGCAGGCGTTCCAGACCTACCTCACGGACGCACAACGGCGTTTAGAGGCGGGGCAGTTGAAGAGCGGCGAAAACGTGACCGTAGCCAACAATCGGGTTTCAGTGAGCGGTCACCTTGCCGTCATGGAGATCAACGCACTTTTGGTCAAGGTCATCTTCGACCAGAATCCAGGGCGCGAAGTATTCATTGAACAAAGCTGGCCGCTCGATTGGACGTATCCTCACCTGATCCCGTGCGGCCCGATCTTCAAAATCAATCGCGAACCGCTGGCACGGCTTCCGGACTCTGTCCTGCAAGCCGATCGCGCGTTCTGGTCAGACGGTTGCGAGCGGCTGATCGGCGACTGGATCACAACGGAAACCTCGGTGGGCGAGGTTTGTGACTTCGCAGAAAGAGTCTATGTGCGCCAGGACCTGGCCGGGTTCAAGGGGAACCCGCAATACCTCCAGGACAAAGCGGCACAGGAGGGTGTTTCCAAGCTGCGCTACGCAATCGCAGATGTTTATCTCTGGCGATGCAGTGAGGCGACGGACACCGCTGAAAAAGAGCGGATGTTGACGGAAGGGATGCTGGCCTTCCAGCAGGCGTTCGCACTCGGCCCGGGCAATTACGAAGTCGTGAACAATTTCAGCGGAATGCTGGCTCAGATGGCCCGCTTTGACGACGCCAAGCGCATCGTGCAAGTCTCGTCAATGTTGAGCCCGACCAATGCGACATTGCTGCAACGCCTTGAGAAAGCCAAAGCCGATTCAATCGGCGCGAAAAGTCATTGAGTCGGCATCGTTTTCTTCCCAGATTCCTCTGGATCGGATTGTTCAACACCAAGATTCATCTGAGACTGGCATGGCAACTCTGCAAATCAAATCGGCTGGCTCGTGCGCGTTCGACTTGCTCGCGCTTGGCGAAATCATGCTCCGCCTTGATCCTGGTGAGGGACGCATCCGCACCGCTCGCCAATTCAAGGTCTGGGAAGGCGGCGGCGAATACAATGTCGCTCGCGGATTGCGCCGCTGCTTCGGGCTGCGCACCGCTGTGGCCACCGCGCTCGCCGACAACGACGTGGGCCGGTTGCTCGAGGACTTGATTCTGCAAGGCGGCGTCCGCACCGAATTCATGCGCTGGGCGAAGTTTGACGGTGTTGGGCGCACGGTGCGCAACGGACTGAACTTCACCGAGCGCGGTTTCGGCGTGCGTGGTGCGGTGGGGGTTTCGGATCGTGGCCTCTCCGCGGCGAGCCAACTCAAGACTGGCGATTTCGATTGGGGTCACATCTTCGGCGAGCTTGGCGTGCGTTGGCTGCACACGGGCGGCATCTTTGCCGCACTCAGCGACACCACGCCCGGCCTCGTCATCGAAGCCGTCCAGAAGGCGAAGCAGCACGGCACGATCGTCAGCTACGACCTTAACTATCGCCCGAGTTTGTGGAAGAGCATCGGTGGTCAAGCCCGTGCGCAAGAGGTCAACAAAGAGATCGCCAAGCACGTGGACGTGATGATCGGCAACGAAGAAGACTTCATGGCGTGCCTCGGCCTCCATGTCG
>CAYJNU010000145.1:15774-16674 GCA_964371005.1 uncultured Verrucomicrobiota bacterium
CTGCTCCACATTGACGTCTCCGCGTTCAAGCAGATGATCGAAGCGGCGGTGAAGATGTTCCCGAACTTCAAAGCCACCGCCACGACCTTGCGTGCGGCGAAGACGGCAACGGTTAATGACTGGGCCGCCATCGCTTGGCTGGACGGGGCGTTCTACGAGAGCCGGAAGTATCCCGATCTCGAAATCCTCGACCGCGTGGGCGGGGGCGACAGTTTCGCGTCCGGCTTTATCTACGGCTTGATGACCACCGGCGATCCGCAGAAAGCCGTGGACTACGGCGCCGCGCATGGCGCGCTGGCCATGACCACGCCCGGTGACACCTCGATGGCGAGCCAGGATGAAGTCGAGAAGTTGATGAAGGGCGGCGCAGCGCGGGTGCAGCGATAGGCTGGTTCACTTCCACCGTTTCAAGATCGAACATCTCGTGTGTCGCGAGCGTTGCCTTGATTCCAAAATCCAACCTATGCTGGATGGCGAATTGTTCATCTCACGGGCGTGGCAGCGGACGTCAGTCCGCTCATTGTTCGCTCACGGGAATTCAGAGCGGACTCATGTCGGTTGCTACCTGGAAGGGCCAGAAATGGGCGACGCCCTTCTCGGTTTGCAGCCGGGGGACATAGAGGTTGAGGTACATGCGGTCAATGCCCTCGAGCTGGAAGGTGACGTGATTATTGAGGACCTCAGCGACAGTTCGTGGTATGGACAGGGCGGATTCCGTTGGTGGACATCGGACTCCATTCAGGGTCCACCGACCGCTCGCGGTCAAGACCAGATGGGTTTTCGGATCCATCCTAGGCTCCGCCGACGGAGTCCACTCCCAGCGCTCGATCTGGGCGGCGCCTTTTCCTCTAACGAGGCTGCGCCTCAGACCGACGAGGCCGGGATCAACCTCTTATGCAC
>CAYJNU010000146.1:0-16647 GCA_964371005.1 uncultured Verrucomicrobiota bacterium
GGCCAGGATGTAGCCGCCGTCGGGGGTGAACGCCACGTCTTCCACCATGTCGGTGTCGTCATAAGCGTGCGCCGTGTCCAGAGTCCCATCTGGATTGAGAAAAATCAGGGCCATGTTGCGGTTGCCGCCTCCGACCACCACACCTCCGCCGGGCCTTTCCGCAATCCAGCGTCCGCCGCCCTCATAACTCCCGCCGGACGCGAAGCTATTGGTCCAGAGCGGAAAGCCCGAGGCGTCCGTCTTGTAGGACAGGAAGGGCGGTGCTGAGATGTCGTAACCGTAGGCGCCCGTCACCAGATAGCCACCGTCGGCGGTTGGCGCGATGAAGCGGCCGCCCGACCTGCTCGCGTGGGTGATGTTTGTGGACCAGAGTTCGTTGCCTGCGGCGTCGGTTTTGAGCAGCCAGGGCTCGCGATGGTCGCCGCTCGGGGCGCGGCGGTAGCCGGTGATCATGTATCCGCCATCGAGAGTCGCGGTCACACCGTGGGCGGTCTCATCGCGGTTCAGTTCTCCATAGGCGCGGATCGGCCAGGCCAGGGTGCCATCTTCGTCCAAACCCACCAGCCACGGCGTGTAACGCCAGTTGCTGTTGGTGTAGGTGTATTGGTATCCCGCGATCACGTAGCCCGTGTCGTGAGCCTGGATGACGCGAGAGGCGATCCCCATGGAGGAGGGATTGGGATCGTTGATGTTTGTGCTCCAGGCGAGCCGCCCGCGCGAGTCGGTTTTGAAAACCCAGAAGTCGTAATCGCCCGCGTAGCTGCCGCCAGTGCCACCCGCCACCACGAAGCCGCCGTCGCGCGCCCCGACGAGCGAATAGCCGACATCGTCGTCAGCGCTGCTGTGGCCATCGCCGTAGAACCGTTCCCACTGGATCGCCAGCCCGACGATTTCGATTTCCCGGTTGGTGGAGGCCAGGACGCCGTTGGAGTTCACGACGGTGAGTGTGACGAGGTTGGTGCCCGGTTGATGGTAAGTGTGCTCCGCGATGACGCCCGTGCCCGTGGTGCCGTCGCCGAAGTCCCATTCGTAGGAGGCGATGGCGCTGCCCGGCGCCGTGGATGCCGACGCGTTGAACGTCACCGTCTGATCGCGAAAGACCGGATTGTCGGGGCTGAAGGTGAAGGACGGCACAGGCGACTGCTGGTTGGCGTTGACCTTCACCACCCAGACGCGATTGGTGCCGTCGGCCATGATGGCCCCGCCGGCCACGATGTAATTCCCGTCCGCCGCCACCACCCCGGCGGCACCGCTGGCGCCGTCCTCGCCACCCAGGCACATTTCCCAAGCGGGTTGCCCCAGAGAATCGGTCTTGAGCAGCCACAGGCACGGCACATCATCCGGCCGCCGCGTCGGCGAGGTTCCCACCACGAGCCAGCCGCCGTCCGCCGTGGACACCAGGTCGGCGCCGGTGCCGTTGGGATTAAAGCGTGACCAGGCGATGGATCCATCGGTGGCGAACTTGGTGAGCACCATTGAGGCGGCACTGCCGCAGGCGCGGTTTCCCAGCGCCACATAACCATCGGGCACTGACTTGATGCCGACGTAATGATCGCGTTCGCAGCCCATTTGCAGGGGGGCATCCGCGGCCTGCCACTCGAAGCCGAGCGCCGCATTGATCTTCACAACACTGCTGCAATCGTCGTCGAGCGGACTCATGTTTCCAGTGCCCGCCACGTAGCCGCCCCCAATTCCGGGCGCGAGGGCGAAGACCGATTGGCAGCCGCCGGGAAGGTTGGTTTGCGCGATGAGATTGAGCGCCGCATCGAAGCGCCCGAGCCAATCCCAGGAACTGCCGCCGACCATGTAGGCATCGTTCCCGCCCACCACGAAACCGGACGGCTCCTGAATGAGCGTATAGCCCGAGCCGGTTTGCGATACCGTCCCAACATGCGCCTCGGCCTGTTTCAACAGGTTCAAATCCAGTTTCACGAGCCAGACCCACGGACCGCCCCACGGCGGTGAAGAATAGTATTTCATCCCGGTGAAGGCGAAGCCGTTCACCGCGCCGCCCGCTCCGGAGACGGGGATGATGTCCGTGATCCGGTTATGCGTTCCCTCGCCGTGGAAGTTGGTTCGGAGCAGAACCGACCCGTCCCCACCGCTCACCTTGGCGAGCAGACCCCACCAATCCAGGTCGGGGCCGGCAGGGGCGATTTCATTGGCGGCCACCACCACGCCGTCGGGGCAAGCCGCCAAGCCTACCGCGGTTGTATTAGTCATCACCAGTGACCCCCAGTCACAGCCCGGCGGGAGGAGGAAGTAGGAGAGCGGTTGGGCGACGACCCCGTCCGGAACGGCGAGGAGTATCGCGGCGAGGAGAGCGTTGGGCCGTTTCATAACATGCGTAATTGCGGTTCAAGGTTCACGGTTTGTGCAAGCGGTAGAACTTGTTGCCTCCGGGCGACGGTTCGATGAACTGGAGGTTCGCGCCGTTGGTCTGATACGGCGGCGGAAGCTCCATCCAGGAAATCGGCGCGCCCGCCAGATTGGTCGTCGCGTGCAGGAGCCAGGCAATGTCGGACGACGGCCAGGACACGACGACCGTGTTCGTGCCCGGGTGCCAGACGGTGAGCGTGGGCCGGAGCGCGGCGGTGTTGGTGGCGGTCAGCACGACGTCGTTGCCGCTGTTACCCGCGTAGCTGATGCAGAACTGGCGCGGGCCGGCGCTGACCAGCGCGCCTTCGGCCAGGCCGGAGAACGTGCCCGTGATGGCATCCGTGTCGTCGTTGCTCAGGATGGTGAATTGCTGGCCTTCCGACGGCAGCAAGCCGGGTGCGGAGAGGATGAGCGAAGCGTTGGCCAGGGCGGCTTTACCGCGCACCTTGAGTTGGCCGGAGGCGGCGCTGCCCAGTTCGACAATAAACTCGGAAGAGCTGTCGAACAGGAGGTTGCTGCTCGTGAGCGTGCCGGGACTGAGTCCGGGTGACAATGCGCCGCCGGTGGAGGTGACGCGGCCGACGGTGCCAATGCCTCCGAGGGTGCCGGCGCTCTGAATCAGCACGTCGCTGGCGGGCTGCGAACCGTTGATCAGCAGCGTGCCGGTTTCAATCCGGGTGGTTCCCGAATAGGTATTGTTGCCGGTCAAGGTCCAGGTTCCATCGCCCACCTTCCAAAGATATCCGGTGCCGGAAACCAGACCGTCGAACGTGAAGCTGCTGTCGCTGTGGCCCGCGATCAGATGTCCGGAACCCAACGTGATCGAGCCGCTGCCGGTCACGGCGTCAACGCGGTCGTAATGGCCGTTGAGATCCAACGCCGCAGAGTTGGAGATGGTGACGGCGGCGGTGTTGGCGATTTGATTGTCCCGCTTCAGGAGCACCACGCCGGTGCCCGACCCGCCAGGGTTATTACGAACAAACAGATTGCCTGGAATGGCGCCGTCGGCAGAGGACTTGTCCAACACAAGCAGGCTGCCCCGGACCTCGGTTTGGCCAGTATAGGTGTTTGGGGCGGAACCGCTCAAAATCACGGTTCCGTCGGTAAAGCCGGATTCCGTGAAGCCACCGGGGCCACCGACCGGCCCGATCAAGTTGAGGAACCCAGTCCCGTATGCCCCGAGGGTGATGTTGGTGGCGAGGGTGATCGGGCCGCTCCACGAATTCGAAGTGCTCCAGCCGCCAGCGGCGATCAGGCTGCCGGAAATCGTGAGCGCCTCGTTGCCGACATGGATGTTCTTGTTGTAGATGGAACCGAGATGCAACGAACCCTGACGCTCCACGACCGTTCCCGCGGCGGTTGTGCCCAGAGCCGTATCTGCCAGAACCAGAACGTCTCCCTCGACCACTGTCGTCAGGCCGCTGTAACTGTTGGAGCCGCGGAGGCCCAGGTCGCCCGAGCCCGCTTTGAAGAGTCCGGCCGGGCCGCTGATGTCAGCGTCAATCGCCAAGATAGGCACATAATGACTGCCCGTGCTGGACACGTCGAAGGTCCGCGTGGCGCCAAGGAGTGCCAGCCGGCCATAAACGAACCCCTGCTCAAATCCGGAATGCGTGGCGGTCACATCGCCTTCCAGCGAGAGAAGGCCGCTCCCTGTTTCGATGGTACCCGCGATGATCCTCATATTTCCAAGGGTGTCCGAGTGATCGTTGAGATTCAGGAGGCCCGAAACGTTGACCGTGATGTCCACCGAACCGTCAATCTGGTTGTTGCGCAGTTCGCGCACCACGTCCGCGGAGCCGCCACCCACACCGTCGCCGATGATCAACCCGCCCGGGCCGGGCAAGGCGCCGTCGGTCACGGACTTGTCGAGGAGCAGCGTGCCTTCGTTGACCACGGCGTTGCCGGCGAATGTGTTCGCCGCTGCGCCGGAGAGAATCAGCGCGCCGGGTTGGGCTTTGATGAATCCGGCCGGGCCGGCGACGACGCCCGCCAGGTTCAGCTGCCGGTTCGTCTGTACGGTGATGACGGAATCCGTCGCGAGGGTCACCGTGCCCGACCACGAATTGGAGCCGCCGATGGAAGTCAGCGCGCCGGAGGTGCCATCGCCGTTTCCGTTCAGCGTGAGCGGCTCCGCACCGATGGCGCGGTTGTTGGCCAGGACCAAGACCCCACCTTCGTTGACGATAGTAGCGCCGCCGGTCGAGCCCAGCGCCGCGTCGTGATAGAGATAGACCAGGCCGTCGTTTACCGTGACGCTGCCGCCGAAGCTGTTGGCGGAATACACGGCCAGCGCCCCGGGGCCCGTCTTGGTGAAACCGCCAGTGCCGCTAACCACGGCCGATAGTTCCAGGTCCGGACTACCGCTGGAGTTGGCAATGTTAAATGTGCGATTGGCATTCAGCAGCACATTTCCCTCAATGGTTGGACGACCGGAGCTAACGTAGTTGACGGTGACATCGCCGCCCAAGCGGAGCAGACCTCCGGCACCGCTACTGACCTGCCCCGCGGAGAAGGTCAACGGGCCCACGATGTCGTCGTGGCCGTCCAAATCGAGCCAGCCGGAGTTGGTAATGACAACCGGAACCGTGGACCAGAGTTGGTTGTTGGCGCCCAACCGCACCACATCCGCATTCGCACCTCCCACGCCATCGCCAATGAACAGAGTGCCGTCCCGGATGGCCGCGCCAGCGGTCTTCTCGAGCCGCAACGTGCCGGTGCCCACGCGCGTGTCGCCGGTATAAGTATTGGCTTGCCCGCCGGAGAAACGCAGCGTGCCGCTCGCGCCCATAAACACGCGCACCTCGCCGGCGCCACTAATCGGTCCGCTGACATCAAGGCTTCCGCCAAGGGAGTCCCTTTCCCCTTCCATGTATAGCGTCGCATTAAGCGCGACCGGCCCGGCCCAGGTGCTGAGACCGTTGCCAAAGATCATGCAGTAGAACATTCCCCACTCAGCAGAGAGCGCTTCGTTCGTGACCGCCACGTCATAGAGCGCCAGCGAACTACCGTAGAGAGTGGTGCCCTGGTTCGTGCTCCCTAACCCGAGCGAGTGGTAGACGTGGAGATAGATATTGGTGGCAAGCGTCGGACCGCCATAGCTGTTGGCGCCCCGTAGATTCACGCCTGGGCGACCATAGCCATGCGTGATTGGGTCCTGAACCGGCAGGCCGACCCACTTGATACCGGCGTTCCAGCCGCCGTCCTGAACATTCGCGAACAGGTCTAATACCGGGTTGTTGTGATCCCTGCCCGCCAACGTGAACGTGCGCGTGAAGCCGCCGAGTGAGAGCCTGCCGAAAACGGCCGCGATGGTGGAATTGGACAGCACATTCACGTTTCCACCCAAAGCGAGCAGCCCGGTGCCGGTCTGGACTTTGCCGCCGTTCAAGGTCAACCCGCCGAGCGCATCGTTGAAGTTGTTCAGGTCGAGGAGCGCCCCTTCGTTTACCGTTACGTCCGTGGTGCCGGGCAATTGCGCGCCGTTCAGCCACAGCGCGGTCTCCGGGTCGCCGGTGTTATTACCCACCACCAGTTCCCCGGCCATCACGTTCACGCCGCTGGTCTTGTTGAACTCGAGCGTGCCGACGTTCACGATCGTGCGGCCGCTGTAGGTGTTCGCGGTCGAACCGTAAAGCCGCAGGTAACCGCTGCCATACTTCGAAATGCCTCCGGTCCCGGTGATGCCGCCCCCAAACAGCAGATTGCCGGTCGCGTTGGCCAACAGCGTGTCGTTGCCCAAAGCGATGTCGCCCGCGACGTAGAGAATGGAATTGTCAGTGGCGCATTCGATGGTCTGGCCCCGCGCCAGAGTGATATCCAACGCGACCGTCGCCGAGGAACCTGCGGCGTAGGTGGCGGTGATGCCGTTGGACAGCGTGAGCGAGTTGCCCCGCAACGCATAGTTCGCGCCGGATATGGTAATGGAGTTATACCGGCGCGTTGTGCTGGTGTTGTTGGTGGTTGCCAGGCGCGTCGGGCCAGACGGGAACAGTAGGTCATCGCCGTCTGCGGGAACGGCGTTTTCGGCCCAGTTGGCAGCCGTGCCCCAGTAGGCGCTGGAACTGCCGTCCCACGTCCGCGTGGCGGCAAGGATCAACCATGGCGACAGAAACAGCGCCGCGAGTGAGAGGCATGTCCCCTGACGCATGACGGAGCGTGAATAACGGATGGCCTCCGGCAGAAGCGCAGGGGAGGCGGCTTGTTGTTGTGCTGGTTTCATAGTGATGGTCTTCTTCGTTTGTGGTTGGCGACGAAAAGGGTTTCCGGTTTGTGGTACGTCAGGAAGATGCCCCCGAGGTGGCTGCCGGATGGTGCTGTTGACATCCACAAGCGAGAATGACGAACAAGCGTCTTCATGGTGGGTCCATGTGGTTTTTAGGTTCGAGGGCGAGAGCGGTTGCCGCCCGACAACTGCCGTGGCCCCGGCAGCCGCCTTCGTCTCCGCAGTTGACTGTAATCCCCGCCGCCAGCGCGGCAAGCCCTTTTTCCGCCGGTTTCGGCGATTAAATGCGAACGCGCGCTCTACGGCTGGAACAGCCGATAGAAGCGGTTGCCCGCCGGTGGATTCACGATGAGTGTTTTGGTCGTGCCGTCGTCCTGGATCGCGGCTGTGACGTTGCACCAATTCAGCGAACTGACGCGGTTGGTGTTCTGCTGCAACGTCCAACCGGTCGAAGGCGACGGCCACGTGACGGCCACGGTGTTGGTCGTCGTGTGGAAGATCGTGAGCAACGGCACGCCGGTCGGTTGTGTGCTCAATTCACCGACCCATGTGTATCCCGGCCCGGTTGGCGTGGATATCAAGTGCTCGATGAGCTTCCTGCCAACTCGACCTGCCCGTCGACCAAGTGGCGGATAAGCCCGTCCGCCGGGCGTTGATTGACGCGATTCTCGAACGCACGCCACCTATGCAATCCCACACCACCAATGCGAGATTGGCCCGCCAGGTATGGGCGCTATTCGGCCACGATCTCGTACCAGAGCGTTTTGAACTGGGGGCCGATGTCAAAGGAGAGCCTGCGCGCATCCAGCTCGTTCGGCACCGGACTGGCGTGCTCTCCCGCGCCATCCAGCGCATAGACCTTGGCGCCTTTGGCCACGGTGGTCAACGTCACCCGGGCGGAGATGCCTTCGCAGACTGTCGGCGCGCGGCCCCACTTGGTGCCCACGCTGGTGTGATCGGCATTCCAGCCCATGCCGGTGTTTTCGACGTTCCCCACCGCCGTCAAGAGCAGCCGACCCGACCGGACCAGTGGTTGGCCGTCCACGGCGTTGAGGGTCAGGACGGCAAAACTGCGTGCGTTGGTCTTCACCTCGAACTGCGCTCCATCCAGCTTCGTGGTTCTGCCGGTGCAATGGCCCACCACTGCTTTGGCCGCCGGCGCATCCACGATGTAAAGGCCGGCTTCCGTGTCCCAGGCCACCGCCGAGGCCGCTTGCTTTGAGACTTGCGCGCCCAGTTTACCGCCCGCCGTGAAGCAGACCTCCAGCCGATGCGTGAGGCAATCACTCGTGCTCAAACCGCCTTTCTTCCACGCCTCCGACATCGAAACGTCTTCGGAGGTGAGTTCTTCGACTTGTGCCGTCGGTATGGAAAGAAGCGCGCTGCCGGTCGCCGCGATCACGTCGCCCCGGCGAAACATCAGTGCCGCCGCGGGAAGGAAAGCCAGCTTGGCCGGATGTTGCTGCAGGGCGAAGTAGCCCGTGATCCGGCGCGCGTCAGAATCTGTACCGCCCCAGTCAAACTGGAACAAGCCGTCCCAGTCCTGCACCGCGGCGAAGCTGGCGATCATGGGGAACATCTCCGCCGCATAGTGGCTGGGCGCGGGATGGTCGTATTCACTGACCGTGTACGGCTTGCCCGCCACGCGATAAATGGCCAGGCGTGCCAGGTTGCCACCCATCCGGTCGGCCACCATCGGCGTGTTGCGGATGTTCCAGTTCGCGCCGTCCCATGGCCGTCCCGGGAAGCTCGGGTGCTGCCAGTAGGCGTGCATATCCACGAAGTCGTTGAACGATTCCCGGTAAGTGCCCGCGATGCCGCCGTAACTGGCCTGCGTGTCAATGATGGCGGCTTCGACGCCCAAATCCTCCTTCAGGAAACTACGCATGCCGTCGGTGTAAGCCCGCTCGGTTTCCGCCAGGAACCGCGTCCAAGCCAGGCCGCGCGGCGTGCCTTGAGTGCGCGCCGGGGCTTCGATGTTGCCGGCTTCCAGGGACTCCCCTGCTTTGAGCCCGAGCGACCCGCCCCGGCGAAGCGTGAGATCTTTGATCCAAAAGTCGCCTGCCAATCCTCCGCCTACAACCATGTCGAAGCGCCCTGCACCCGGTTCCACCCGGGCGGCTCGGAAGGGATAACTAAAAGTCTTCCACTCCGGCCGCAACTCGGCCTCATCGGCGAGACCGCAATTGTGCCAGTCGGCTTTGTTGAGACGCGTGCTCAGTGGCAGCGTGCGAGCGAGTTCGGAACGCGCATTGAACTCCAGCGTGTAAAGCTGCCCTTCCTCCAGGGTCAGTCCACCCCAATGCAGTTGGGCATGCCAGCTCACCTCGGGAGCGTTGAGCAAAGTCACGCGGGTTTCACCGTAATTCTCGTTCGTCAAGGCGAGGTATTGACCGCCCTGAGTGATGAGTCGCGCCGGCAGGAGATTGGTTCCCAGTTGCTCCCGTCCGCCCCAAGCCGCCACCAGTTTCGCCGTGGTGCCATACCGGGCTTTCAACCACCGGTTCCATTTCTTGAGCACGTCGACGCGGTAATACTCCGGCAGCGAGGCCACCTTGAGTTGCAGCAGCGAGTTCTCGTTGTTGATCTCGACGATCGCCACGCACGGCTCATTGGCGTAGCGGGTTCGGGTGTAGGGATTCGTGTGCGTCAACAGGGCGCGGGCGTAATCGCGCTGCATGCGAATCATCTGGTCGTTGATCTTGTCAATGCCCTTGCCGTAGTTGGGAAGCTGCGCCTGCCGCTCCCGATTGCTGGCCAGCCCGTCGGGGAAATCCTCGCCTTCCCAGTAATTGCGCGAGACGTGAAGATTGAGGTTGGCGTAGATGCCGTGGCGCTTCAGGGCGGTGATGAAATAGTCCAACCGGTCAAGCTGGGCGGGATCGAACTCGTTCTTCTTTAGCGTGCCGGCTTTCCAGATGCCACGGGGCGACGCCTGGTTGTCGGCATGATGGAATCGGATGCAATTGATGCCCAGACTGGCCAGACGGGCAGCCAATTTGTCGGCGGTGTCATGGTCCGGAAAACAACTGCCAAACGTGAAGTTGCTGGCCAGGAACCGGAGCCGCTTGCCGCGTCCATCCACGAAATGTCCGTCCCGTGCCCGCACAAAGCCGTGCGCACCGGCAGGCTTCTCGTTCAGCCACGAAACGTCCACGATCGAGTTGGTGGAGGGCGCAGCCAGTCCGGGAATGACGAAGGGAAACAGGTCGTCCTCTGCCGCCTGCGCCAGGAGCGAGCCTGCGGAAAGAACTGCCAAGCACACAAGAAGGTCGTTGGTTCTCATAGCGTCATTCAAATATGGGCAGTGTCCCGTGGATGGCCATGAACACCGCCGGATGGAGGGATTCAAGACCGCTAGGCCGGTTCACGCAAGCACACACCGCTACTGCCGGGCAATTCACCGACAGAGTCGGCTGCGACTTCGCATGCAGTTGACCCGGTTTGGCAGGCACATCGGGCGCGCCGCGCGAAAAACGGGTGATTGGCCCGCTTCACCTTCCCGGGTTGCTCATCGGCACTGGTGCGCCAACCTCCAGCGTCGTCAATGTCGTGAGCGACTCCGCCGGCAGCACGAGGGGCACCGTCCCCGATCGCACCGCCACGGTCTCCAACCTCTTGAAATACTCTCCCGCGGCTGTCCGGATCACGTGGAATTCCTTCACTCCCAGGGGCAACCCAACAATCGTAATTGGACGCTCCCACTTCGCATTCGACACGTGGATCGTATAATCCGTCCCCGACCGGAACGCCGTCACCAAAATTCCATCCGTTCCGCACTGGGTCGCCAACGCCTCGCTCCCGGGCGGAATCAGATCGCACCAGTGCTTCTGAAATCAGAAGCGTTCGGTCAACCCCGGGCCATCCGGCGGTGGCCGGGCACCCGCCAACAGAGAATAGTCACCCGTGAATTCCCAGTACAGGATGCTTTGGGGCCGCTCATGGAGCAGGAGTTCCTGGTAATGCACCATCTCGCGCACCGCATAAGGAAACGTCCGATACGCTTTCGTCTGCCACGCGCCTGCGTCTGGGCCGGCCTCCGCAACGATCAAGGGCAGCTTCAGTCGCTCAGCCAAGTCCGCCCACGCCCCATACTGCTCAGGGGTGGCTCCTCCCCACGAATGGAAAGAAACCGCACCCAAATACTTCCTCGCCTCTGGATCGGCAGCGGCGGGTTCGGTAAAGACGTGAGTGCCTCGCGGCCCGGCCACATCGCCTAGCAACAACTTCGTCTTCAATCCCAGCTTCGCGAAATGGGCCCCGATCCGCTTGATCGCCTCCCGGTGTTCTTCCGCCGTCATCACGAGCTTTTCAATGAATTCACTGCTTCATCCCTGTGACCTTCGCGTCTTCCTCAACACCCCCACCCGATTCGTGTTCGTGCCCTTGTCGTTGTTGTTCACACCCCAGCAGTTGGCGGTCTTGGTGAACTGCTGGTCGTTTATGAGCACGAGCACCGGTTCAAGACCGGCGACCACACCACACGGCACAACGGTTTCCTCCAGCTTGATCTTGCCGCCGTGAACCTCGCCAGCGTGAAGTCCTTGAGGAATCGTCGCAGCGAACCGTTCACCATGTCGTGAACGAACCGCGCAGGCCATCTGCTTCCATTTTTTACCTCCCAGAGTTCACGATTGGTCACGGCGTTCGTCCATTTCGTCAAGTGTGCCCTGCAAATCTGACCGATCGTAGGCCACGATCGCAACGAAGCCGCCATCTTCCTTGGGACCGTAGCCATGTTCTTGGTTGGCGATCTTTATCGACTCAGAGCACGCTTTCTCGGGACAATCTGCATCAATCATGTTGCTGAATGATTCAGTGCAGGCGTGATCCCACATTACAACCAAGTAGGGCTGCCTTTTCTGCTTCTTACGACCACAGCTGATGGACTTGTTACTCATAGATCGATTGGGTGTTGTGCAACGTTACGTCGCGGTGTTGTTTCTTGGTCTTTCTCGGGTGCCGGTCAGTCGGCGGCCTCAACCTTGGGCCTCGACCCAATTCGTTGGTTTTGATCCTGCCATCTCGGTGACGGTGATGCGCTCGCCGGTGAACAATCGAGCGTGGGTTTCGATGAGCCGGGTTTCTATGTTGAATTCCCGGAACATTCGCAATTGTTCGGGCAATGACGTCGAGGCGCGACCGGGCTCAATGCTGGCTGAGATTTGGTTTATGTGAGTTCTTGTGGTTGCGCCTTCCAACGTCGCAGGTTGAGATCGCAGAGGCAGGCCACCACGATCACTCGATCACACAACTTCGGATGAATTTCTCGTCCTCAACCTGCTGGCGCGTCAGCACTGCATCCCAATCCACTCCCGGTTCTTCGCGTCGGAGGTCCGCCAGTTCATCGAACCAGATTTCCGTCTCACCAGGAACAAGCTGGAATGCAGATGGTCCCCAAATACGGTCTTGGAAACAGATCTGCGAGCCGGGACCGTCGCCGCGCCTGAGAATCACACTGTAAATCTGCGGTCCAACCTCCCACCACCTGCCCAGCGGGCGTAGCGCTGGGGCCAACGCAATCTTCTCGTCCCAAAGTCGCCTATTCTTCTTCGCTCTTGCGATCGGCGACCAATTCCTCAGCGTCGGTTTCGTGAACTCGGCCCCATAGTGGAGATTGTAAACCCGTGGCGGAACCTCCACTTCGAGGCCACTCATTTCGTTCACGGTCAGGCACGTCAAGACCAGGAACTCAGTGTCGCTCTCCCTGTAAGGAAAGGCCAAGATGGAACGGGCGTAGGGCACGATGAAGGCCCGGCCTGTCCCCAGCGGCATTGAGAGGAGTTCTGTCGCGGAGAACATGGACAGTAAGAATAGAGACCAATCCTCCCCCACTCCGAAAGGCCGTTTTCGGAGGTGTCCATCATCTGCCACAAGCTTGCAGCGAGTCCGTCGCATCCCGCCGGAGATTTCTCCAACTCACCGCGACGGCAGCGGCTTTCAGCATCGTGCCGCGTCACGTCCTGGGCGGAGCCGGTTACGTTCCACCCAGCGAGAAGATCACCCTGGCCGGCATTGGCCTCGGCGGCCAGGGCACGCAGAACATGGTCGCCTTTCAGCAGATTCCGGAAGTCCAGATCGTGGCGGTGTGCGACGTGAATCGTGAAGGCAGCGGCTATCTCTCCTGGAACTGGTCCGAGGGTCGAGAGGGCCAGACGTGCGGACGCGAACCGGCCCGGCGCGCGATTGACGCTTACTACGCCAAGCAGCAGCGTTCCGGGCAATACCGCGGCTGCAGGGCCTACAACGATTACCGCGAACTGCTTGAGAAGGAAGGCGTGGATGCCGTCATGATCGCCACGCCCGACCACACCCACGCCGTCATCACGATGGCCGCGCTGAAGCGGGGCAAGCACGTTTATTGCGAGAAGCCGCTCACCTGGTCGGTCTCCGAGGCGCGCCAGGTCGCCGAAGCGGCGCGCCGTGCCAAGGTGGCCACCCAGTGCGGCAACCAAGGCCAGGCGGATGAGTCCGCACGGGTTACACGCGAGATCATCGCCAGCGGGCTTGAGCAGTTGCGGCAACAGCGTAACGCGGGCGGCGAGATAGCCCCACGAATTGTCCGGCGTCTCTTCACGAATCACGCCCGGCACGCCCACCCGATCCGGGTAACAGCCGGTCAATAGCGCCGCCCGCGTCGGGGAGCAGACACAACTGTTGGCGAAGAAGTTCTTAAACGTCATCCCCTCGCGGCACAGCCGGTCGATGTGTGGCGTCCGAATGTCCTTGGTCCCGAACGCGCGGTAATCACCGCGTCCCTGATCATCGGTGAGGATGACCAAGATGTTGGGTTTTGTTGCCGCCGCACAAACGAAGGCTAAGAAGCTCAGAACGAGAACGAGGAATAGTCTCATGGCGACTAAGTGTCTGGTCCGCATCTCAGCGTAGTTTACGGCCCCGCAGGGTTGCAGCCTATCCCCGCTTTCGGGGATACGCAGCTTCCTACCTAAGGGCTAGAATCCCGGCACGCAACCTAATTCAGTTCAAGGTCGCGCGGTGTTCGGCCGCTCCGACGCAGCATTGATGAAGTGGTAAGCGTATTGTGGAAACCGCCCGATGGAAGATAGGCTCGACGTGCGAGCTCTGAACCTAGGGCACAGCAAGAAAATAAAATGAAGATGACAGTTCAAACAAACTCGGTCTTAGTGGGTGTCCTGCTGGGCGTCATGATTGCGGGTCCGGTTCTGGGTGCCACCATTCGCTACCGACAGAGTGGTGACTGGACTCAAACCGCCCCGCTCAATGATCAGCCGGGTTGGCAAAATGTCTCGTCCGTGCCCACGACGGCTGATTTGGGTCGCATCAACTGGGGCAATAATACCGTGACGCTGACCACGACCGAAACGATCGGCCGGTTGCAGGTTGGCGTCGATGAGCAGGGCAATCTTGTCATTGCCGGTGGCGGAACCTTGACGACGGTGGCTGGTTCCGGCCAGAACGGTGATGTGACCATCGGACAAGGAAACAACCCGGCTGGCACGGGAACCATGACCGTGGAGAGCGGCGGCACTTTGAACGTCGCAAACATCCTGTACCACGGGAACCTAGCCAATGGGACCTCGCACATCTTCGGTACGGTCAATGTCGGATCCCATCTATGGACTGGCTGGACAGCAGGGACGATCGGAACGATCAACGTCAACAGCGGCGGAATCCTCAACGTGTCGGGACAGCTTGGGCTGAACTGGCAGAATAATGGCGCGGTTGGATACGTGAACGTCATGGATGGCGGGGTTCTGAATCTCTCCCAGATTCATCCTACCGACTCAATTCGGGGCAGCTCGGTGCTGGATATTTCAGGAAGCGGCGTGGTCACGATTCCCGACAACCTCACCGCCGTGATGGGTGCTTATACCAACGCCTTGAAAATCAAGGCCTATGGCGGACTGGGCACCGTGGGGATCGACTATAACAATACGAATGTGGGCAAGACCACGCTCTTCGCGATTGCCCCGGCGCAGCCTCCGCCGACGGAAACCGTTTGGAATCCGGCGGCTAATCCGTCCGGCACGGGTAAGTGGAGCGAGCAGACCAATTGGACCGGCTTTGTGGCTCCGGCCAGCGTGACCAAAGTGACCTTCAATGTTGTCGGCGCAATTCCTTGCACGGTGACCAGTGCGGCGCTGGCCGATTATGTGGTCATGGGCGATAACGGTCCCGGGGGCACCCTGATCATTACCGACGGCGGCAGCCTGACGTGCGGCAGCGTGAATGCGACCGCAATTGGCTACAACAGCAACGGGGTGTTGGTGGTTGAGAGCGGTGCGTCCGCAAGTTTTGGAACTCACTTATGGATTGGCTTGGATCCGGGCTCGGACGGCAAGTTGATCCTGAATGGCGGAACGGTGTCGGTGGCCGGCACGTTCGGCTTGGGTTGGCAGGGCGGAAAAGGCACCGCGCAGATCAATGCCGGCACGTTGAATCTTTCTCAGTGGGATTATTTCAATTCCATTCAGGGCGAATCAATCCTGGATGTTTCCGGGACCGGCAAGGTGGTAATCAATGGAAACCAGCAAGACTCGGTAAACTACTTTATCCTCAGCGGCCAGATCACGAACCACACCGGAACGGCGCTGGTGGCGGATTATGACAACATCACTCTGGGCAAGACGACGATTTACTCGTCCGATGTTTATCTCCCGCCGGCGCAAGCCACTTGGAACCCCGCGCTCAATCCGGATGTCAATGGCTTGTGGAATGTGAGCAGCAACTGGTCCGGGGGCATCCTTCCGGGCAGCGTGACCTTTGTGTATCTCAATGTCCCGGATGCGATTCCTTGCATCGTGACCAATGCAGTGTCGGCCAGCGTGGTGCGCATCGGTCTCAACGGTCCCGGCGGCACGCTCATCATTACCAACGGCGGCAGTCTGGTGTGCAGCAATCCCATTGAGTGGAACTCCATCGGCATGAACAACACCGGCCTGATGGTGGTGGAAAACGGCGGAGCAGCCAGTTTTGGCCAACATCTCTGGATTGGCTTCGACCCAACCGCCGACGGCATGTTGATCATGAATGGCGGAACGGTGTCGGTTGGACAAATGTTCGGCCTGGGTTGGAACGGCGGAACCGGCCGTGCAAATATCAATGCGGGAACTTTGAATCTAGCCCAGCTGAGTGCCACGGATTCCATCAAGGGTGCATCGGTGTTGGATGTTGCCGGGTCGGGCAAGGTTGTAATCAATGGTGATCAGCAAGCATCGGTGATCAACTATATCGGCGCCGGAAAGATCACGGCCAATGGCGGCCCGAATGTGTTCTACAGCTATGACCCGGGCGCAAACAAAACCACCATCAGCGCCGTCTTGCTTCCCGCGCCCCAACAATCCATCACGGGCATTTCGTTTGACGGCAGTAATGTGTCGATCACCTACCAGACCACGCCTCAACACACGTATTACATCGAAGGCACCCCCAGCTTGTCGCCCGCCTTGTGGACCCCCGTGGCCGGCAGCACGAACCCGGCAACGGGCGCCCCGGTGACCTTTACCTTCCCGGCGGGGCCCGGTCCGATGTTCTATCGGACGGTTTCGCCCTGACCGTGGAGCCTGGTGACCAAAGCCACATCAGGCTTTTGCCGGAGAACAGCAGTTGGTTCTTCCGGGTCACCATCACGCCTCCGTAATTGGAAGCTCCTCCTAGTTTCGTAAGTTGGGTTGGGCCCGCCCGGCCTTTGAGTCGGGCGGGCTATTTCCTAAGTTCACACCCGGGAATCCGTGCTGGAGGTTGCAGTTCGTCTCGATCGTCCACATCATGCCATATGGAATTCTGTGCGATGAAGTATTGCCGATTGTCCTTTTTCGGTTGCCTGCTCTGGCTGGTGATGTTTTCTGCCGAAGCGCAGACCAAGTTCAGACTAGCCGACGTGCTTCCCGGCAGCGAGAAGGTGCAGTTGGTTCAGAACGGAGATTTCCAGTTTCAGGGGCCGGAAGTGACCGGTAACCATCCCAACCCGACGGGTTGGCGCCGGCAGGGGGAGATGTTCGTCGGGCAAGGCACGAACACGGTACTGCCGGACTCCGGTTCGGTGGCTTTCGCGCAAGTGA
>CAYJNU010000147.1:0-16577 GCA_964371005.1 uncultured Verrucomicrobiota bacterium
GTATTGGGTCTCTTATCCCGCCTGTCTCATCGGACCCTTGCCGCCCTTCCGGGGTTGCCTCGTGAATCTGCCCGGCGACGGCGGTTGCGACCAGCACGTCGGCCGCGCAGCGGCCGACGGCCCGGTGGCGCCCTTGCGCGTGCGTTTCCGGCTCACGCCCCGTACGCGCGAGTATCGTATTTATCGCCGCGCGGGGGACGGACCAATCACGTTGTTTGCGCAAGGCGCGGCGCTTTACGATCCGGCGAATACGAACAAGCTCATCGAAGCGAAAGACGACGCGATGCCGACGACACCAACGCGCCTCTGCTACTACGTGCAATTGCTCGACAACCAGGGCCACGGGAGCCCGCTGGCCTTGGTCGGCTGCCGGGCGGTGGGCCAATTGCCCCGCCCCATCATCGCGGAACCGCAACCGCTCGGCGCGATCAACAATCCGCAAGTGATGTTGAACTGGTTTTGTCCAACCTCGGGCATCGCCCGGTTTCAATTCAAAATCAGCCGTGTGGATGCGCTGGCGTCCACCCCTGCGTCGAGCGGCTTTGCGAGTCTGAATACGACGCCGTACCTGCCGCTCAATACCAAGGCGACCTACCTGGGCCTGGTCAAAGATAAAGCTTATCTCTCCCTCTTCAGCGAAGCCCACATGACCAAGCTGATCGGTCCGAGCTTCGGCCCGGGGCCGCAATTCACCCTCAATGCCAATGTGCAGCCCAACGTGACGTACAATGTTTCCGTCGCTGCGGTGGATGACCAGGGCCACATCGGTCCGACTTCGGAGATCTGGCAGTTTAAGTGGACACCGCCGGTCGTGCCCGCCACGGTGCCATGGCCCAAGCGGTTGCTGCCATCAGTGCGCGATTTTGATGCAGGTACCACTCCGCCGATCATTTCTCCCCGCGTCGCGGCTGTCGTGTTTTATGATTCCGACGGCGTCGCGCCCAACCCCCGCTATCCCATCGGCGTGCGTCTCGGTGAGCTGGGTATCCCCGGCTCGTCCGGGGTCACCAGCCATCCCAACGACAACGCGATCACGGACCACACTGACGAGTATTTGCAATACAGCGCCGCAAGCATTGGCCGGATCTTTCTCGTCCAGCCCGATCCGAATGCCGGCGTGTTTCGTTCCCTCAGCACGGCTCACCCCGGGCAGTCGCTTTTGCCGATCGTCGTTTACCGCGAGCAGATGACCAACAGTCTGTTTCCCCGCGTCTCCGGCGACATCGTGCAAGTCACGCCGTTGATCGAACGCATTCCGTGGGTCATGGATGCGAACCGGCTCGTCACGATTCCGGACCGGTTGTTTGCCGGTTTTACGGAATACCACGCGCCGTTATACCACTATTACTTTTACGTGCGCGACTTGCAGCCCGTCCAGTTAGGCGCAGCCTACCGCTACTTTGTCGTGCGCTTCAATGACCAGCGGGAAATTCAGGAAATTGTCCCCGCCGGGGACGTGGAACTGCCACTGAACTGAATGAAAGCTCCAACCTTCAACCTGCCAGCTCCAGCGAAGCTCCAAGCCGCGCGCGTCAATGACGTGGTGCGACGTCGGATGAGGGGCGCTTGGAACGTGGTGTTGCTCGGCAGCTTGATGCTGGGCGCTTGGTGCATTTCTTCGCCCGCCGCTTTCGTTTACGAGACGCCCCCCGAGTTCATCACGTCCGGCGATTTCAATGGAGATGGTCGGGCCGACGCGCTGGTGCTGGACAAATTCACTGGCAACGTTCGCGTCGGCTACCAAAACTCCAATGGCGCGCTGGACTGGTCAGCGCCCCGCGCCACCGGAGCGGAAGGTGCCAGTGCCCTGGCCGTGGGCCGTTTCGCCGAGACGAACCGCGATTCCATTGCGGTCACGGCGGCGGACCTTAACCAGATCCGGATTTTGAGTCTTTCCAATCCGTCCAATTCACCGTCGCCAACCTTCATCAATCCCACCCACGCCGGCACCACTCTGTTGGTGGGTCTGGATGCGCCTTTCGGCGTCACGGAGAGCCACAGTTGGACTGCCGCAGGCACTCACGATCCGGGCATCACCATAATCGATGTGCTGGCATATGCTCTGGACGGAGGATCGGCCACATTTCAGGATCAGTTCGTCGCGCCAGGCTATCTGAACAGCCTCAATTCACTGACGATTGGAACCAACAAGACCACTCTCGTTGCAGGCTTGATGCGCGGCAGCAATGACACCTTTGCGGCCTATTCCTATGCCAGTCAATCCAACGTCCTCTACCGCGCTGATTTGCCAGCGGGCTCGGAATACACACCGGGACATTTCCAGTGGAGTCGGGACACCAATGCCGTTTCCGCAATTCTCTTCTACGTGCCGGGTCAATCGAACCTCATCGTCCAGCGAATCGTCACGAGCGGGAGCGGCTATGCGTTCAGCGCCCCCATGACCTCGACGTTCAACTCCGCCATTCAGCGGGTCTATTTTGTGGATGAAGGGACTAATGGATTGGGCGTGATCCAGTTCGGCGATGGCGTGATGGGGGTGCGGCCGGCGGGCACAAACGACGAATTACAGGTGAGCTTCTCTTTCGGGTCGGGTACCGCCGGCAATGTGGTCAGTGGCGTGATTCCGTTGGGGCTTGGGAAGTTCGCCCTGCTTTCGGCAGCGTCGAATTCACCCGCCTCCACCTTCGCGCAGATTTTCACGCAGGCCGGCAGTAACTACATCCAGACCAGCGGCAATGCGCTCCCGGCCGTTACTTCGGTCGGCACGCGGGGCAACGTGTGGTTGTTCCAGATCGAACCGTTTGTCAGCACCGCCGCCGGCCTCGTCGGTTCGTTGAGCGCGCCGGCGTGGAGCAGCACGGTCAGCGGCTTGCCCGGCACGCTTTCGGTGCGGGTAGAAAGCGACGGCGGTACCACCACCGGTTTAATCAATCCGGCGACCAACAACTTCGGCACGCCGCCCGCCGGCACGGTTTACGTTCTGCCGAACCAATATCGCGATGATGTTTCCTTTTTCGGCTACGGCCCAGCCCGGGCATCCGAACCGTCCGTCGTTACGATTTCGCCACCCCCCGGTTCCTATGGCGGGCCGATTCAAATTTTCTTCACCCGTCAGAACGCCACGGACGACGTGCAATACCGCGCGACCTCGGATGGTGCCTGGCAGTTCTACGCTGCGCCTTTCGCGCTGACGAACGACACGACGATTCAGTTCTACGGGCAAACTGCGGGCGGTGCGCGTGGCCGAATGCAATCCGCCAGTTACGCGTTGGGCAACATCGCCGTGCCCGCCGAACCGCTCGTCACGCTGCCAGGAAGCGATACAAATCCGCCGGCTGTAAATCCAACCATTCCGCATATCTCCGCCAGCGGCACCGTGTTTTATGGCCGGCGCGGAAACAATACGGTCCCCTCAATCTGGGCAATCAATCTCGATGGCAGCGGCGAAACCTTTATTACCACCGGTCGCGAGCCGCGCGTGTCCCGCGATGGACGCTGGCTGGCGTTCTGGCGCGATAACGATCCGTTGACGAATCAATTCAGCCTGTGGCTGCGCGATCTGCCCGCCGGCCAGGAAAGCCGCTGGACCACGCGCAGCAACCGTTTTGCGGGCTACGACTGGCAGAGGGACAACACGAACCTGATTTTTGCCGTGGACGGTTTGTTCTGGCGGATTGGTTTGAGCACGCCACCCGTGGCGTTTCCGTTGGGCAGCGACACTCGGCAGGGCGCGCCCGCCGTAAACCCGGTGGACGGGCGGGTGGCGCTTCAGGTTATATACCCCGGTAGCACCGGCCTATACCTCGCCCCGTCCAGCCTGATAGCGCGGCAAAATCTCGGCCTCAACATTTTGAGTCCGCGCTGGCCCGCGTGGTCGCCGGATGGCACACGCATCGTCGTCGCTGACGATCCGACCATCAGCCAGGTGCTGGATGCGGGTCGCAATCTGTGGGTGGTGACCCTCGGCGGGCAAACGAACATTCATCAAATCACCGCGCTGACCGGCAACACGAACGGTTTTCCGAACGGGGCGGTGTGGACGCCGGGTGGCAACAAACTGGTGACGGCGGGTCGCATCGGTGGCGTGAATGGTCTGTGGGTCATCCCCGTTTCAAGCGACGGTTCGTCATGTCATTGTCAGCCGCAGTTGCTGCCGACTTCGCCGGGTGACCCGATTGATTTCGCCGGTTCCGTGCTGACCACCGCCAACGGCCCGAGCGTGAGCTACGCCAATTTGGGTTTGTTCATCCGTCAAGAACCGAGTGTGGTGGTGGTTTACTGGAGCACCAACTACGACGGCTTCACGCTGGAGGCCGCCACCGAGCTGCCGGCGGGGCTTTCGTGGTCGTCCGTGACCGGGCCGTATTTTCGCGCCGGAGCGTATTTCGAGTATCGGGAATCGAGAGCGGCACTGGCGTCGCGAAAATATTTCCGGCTGCACTATCCCGGCGTGCTCGTGCTCACCCCGGCGGAACCGGACATGGAGTTCCATCTCGAACCGAATTCCGCCGTGCTGACCTGGCCGCTCAACTATGTCGGCTACACGCTCGAAGCGACGACAAATCTCTCCCCGCCCATCCTGTGGACACCGCTCGACGGTGGGTATGTGAACACGAACGGCGTGTTCGAGTATCGCCGTGCGCTGCCCGGTCGCCCGCAGGAGTTCTACCGCCTGCGCGGACCGTAATCGGCCGTGCGACTCGCACCAATGTAATTCCCGGGGACCAGCGTCCTCCTCCAACCCTGTACTTAGCAAAGACCCATCCGCATCAGGCAGCGACCCCTTTTGCACGAATGCGCATCGAAGATAATCTACGCCTTGGGTGACGCTTGGCAGTGGCGTAAAACCCTGCCTGCCCTGACCGCCAGTCGAGTCAGCCCGGCAGGGTTCAACCCGCAGGCGGATGAACCGTTGGTCACGTCAGGGTGAGAAAACCCCATCACCCATCAGACCCAAGCCGGGTGCGTTGGGGATGACGGCCCGGTAGAAGCCGGCACTGTTCGTCGGCCCCGGCAGCCGGAAGAACGCGCCTTCGACCGCGGCTTCCGGCAAGGTCGGCAGCGTTGTCCAATACGTGAGGTTCGACGAAGACTGGAGGCGCAACGGGATTTCGCCCGCGAGAAAACGAGCGAGACTGGCCTGCGGGTCCACGAGCACTCCGAACTGGCCGGCGTCCCGTGTGGTGCCGACAATGCGCGGGAGCGTGGCGAACTTCGTTGTGGGAGCCGGACGTCCGAGAATGGCGATGCCTTTGATGGCGGCGGGCCCGGTCGGGTCGCCCACGTTGCGAAAGAGCACTGCGATATCCAGCAGCCCGTCGCTCACCGGCACATTGAACGGGACTTGCGTGGCGGTGTAGAGCACGCCAAGGCCGTCGCCATCGGGCGGGCGCGCCGCGTCGGCCTGGTTGTAGCTGGTGACGAGCTGGCCTTCGACTTCGAGGTCGAAGAGGCGCGCGGCATCCGGGCCGCCGTCGCCACCCAGGGCGGGGCTGACGCGGTGCGGATCGTTCTCGGAGAAGTAAAGCAATACGGTGTACCAGCCATTCGGCACGCCGACTTGATAGCGGATGTCGCCGTAGAACCAGCGCTCGCTGTTCAGCATCGTGTCGGGCAGGTAACGGTCGCCCAGCAGCGAGTTGGTGATGCTTCCAATGGCGAACGTGGCGCTGGCCGCGTTGCTCGTGACCAGGAACGGCGCGTCGGGCATCCACTGGCGGCCCAACGCATCCGTGTATTCGTTCGTCGCACCGCAATCAATGTAGAAGGCGGTGCCGAGTTCGAGGTCCACGTCACTGAAGTATTGGTTGAACAGATTGGTGGGGACGACGAGCTGAAGCCGTTGCAGCAGGGGCACGATGCCGCCGGGGCTGCCGCCGGCTTGCTGACTGGTGAGGTAGAGGTCCTTCACCTGGGCGAGCAAGACCGCAAGCTTGGCTTCGTTGGTCTGGCCGGAGCGAATCATGTTCGTCGCAAAGCTGGCAGTGTAAATGTCGGGAAACGCAAACGGCTCCCCGGCGCCCGCGCGATAGAATCGCTCGGCGGTCGGAACCATCGCTTTCTGGCCGCGGCCCAGCACCAGTTGCACCCGCGCGAACGGTTCGCCACCGCCCGCAGGGTCGAAGGTGAGTGTGTCGTCGAAACCGTCGGCGTTGATATCGCTGGCCCGACTCACGGCGGGGGGCGGTTTGGCCACACCACTCACACCCCAGGTGCGCCAGGTTTCGGTCGGCACACCCGTGCCGAGGAGGCGCGCACCGAGGAAGAATGAAACCCGCCCGCGGAATCCGTCCGGGTTGGTTTCATCCGGCGCGCCGATGGCCACGTCGGCAAGCCCGTCGCCGTTGATGTCGCCGATGCCGGAGAGGTCTGTGCCGAAGCGGGCGCCGGCGAAGCCGCCCAGTTTTCCCCACAGATTCCCAGCGATGCCTTCAATCGAGCCGCGAATCGCAGCAACGTAGCCCTCCTGGCCGGTGAACTCGCCACTGCCATAAAACGGCGCGCTCACCAGCACGTCGTCGTAGCCGTCGCCGTCCATGTCGCCGGCACCGGTCACGGCGTAACCAAACTGTGCATTGGCGACCTGGCCTTCCGACACGGTTCCGTTGAGGTTCAGGCCGGTGGGGGAGCCGTAGTAAATGAAGTACGCGCCTTCGTTCACTTCCGGTCGCGTGTAGCGCGGCGCGCCAACGATCACGTCGGTGAAACCGTCGCGGTTCAAATCGCCGGCCGAGGCGACGGAGTAACCGAACCAGTGCGGGCTGCCGGTGAACAACTCGGGACTCACCACTTGACTTGGCAGTGCGGGCGGTCCGTTCGACGAGCCGAGATAAACGAACACGCGGCCCAACGGGCGATTGAAGACCTCCGAGTTTTGATGGAAGGGCGCGCCCACAATGATGTCGCTGAACCCGTCGTGGTTGAGGTCGCCCGCCGCCACCGAAGTACCGAACTGCGCGTTCGGAAAGCCGCCGATCACGGACCACATCGCGTTGCTGGCGTCCAGGTTCCCGCCGGCGCTCAGTTGCGCGCCGGAGAAGGCGAAGACTGCGCCATTCATCGTTCCTCCACTGATGTAGGTTGGCGTGGCAATGAGCAGGTCGGGGAAGCCGTCGCCATTCAAGTCGCCGGCTCCGGTGAACGTGCCCTGGGAGATTCCTGAATTCTCCGGCAGCGCCACTGACGCGACGGCGTGCGGCACGGGTGGAAAACCGTTTCGTCCGCCGAGGAAGATGTGCGCTTCCACATTCGTGCCGCGCGTGCCGAGCGCCATGTCCGGGAAGCCGTCCTTGTTCACGTCGCCGATCAGCGCGGCCCCCGAGCCGTAGAGTTGCCGCGGGTCCACCGGACTCCACGGCGGTTCGCCCGAGACTCCGTCCGCCAGGATGCCCATCTGATCGAGCGGCGCGATGCTGTCGCGGATGGGGTTGCGGTTGTTGATCCGGTTGGTGCAGGTGATCAGGTAATGGCGGCCCAACTGCGTGGCGGCGGCGCTGAGCGTGCCGTTGTTGAGCGTAGCGATGCGCGTCGTGGTGAACGAGGCGGAGAAGTTGCCGTTGTGGCTCGCCACGGTGGTGTTGACGCTGTCGGTGTAGTTGTAGAAGAAGCTCGAGATGCGTCCGGGATCGTCGTCGAAGCCTTCGTCGGCTTCGTAGCCGCCCATCCAGAAATTCACGTAGGGGCTGAAGGACAGGACGTCCGCTCCCAGGCGACGCAACGGATCAATGGAGAGCGGCGGCCGGTGGAAAACCGAATCGGCACTGCCCGTTTCCCAGGGCGGATCGAACGTCTTCGTCCCATGCGCGTTCTCGAACCCGTCGAGAATCCGCGTCCACGATTGGTCGGCGCTGGGGAGCATGAGCCAGAGAATCCAGTCACCGTCGGTGCCGGGCCAGCGCGCCTTCGAATCGAGATCGTCATAGACGTCGAGCTTGTTGAGCGCCACGCGATACTGGGCGAGACCCCAGTTGTCGGCCTTGGGATAGACCCACGCCGCTTCGATGCGGCGCGAGTAGGTGCTGAACGGATAGCCGCGCAAGTCCAGATGCACGCGGAGGTATTCGTAGGTAACGCCGTTGACCGTTTCGTTCGTGCGCGTGATGGTCGGGTAAGGGCCGTCGCTGGCGTGCGGGTTTGACATCGTCACATAAAGCGGCGCGCGCGGACGGTGCTGCCCCACTTCGGCGAAAACATCACTGGGGTTCTTCGGCAGATAGATGTTGAAGTCGTACTCCCGTTGAATCGGCGACTGCGTGATGTTGTTGTCGGCGTCCAGGTATCGCGGGCAGAACTCGGGATGCCCCGGGTTCGCGGCGAGGCATTCCGCGTAGTTGGGGTTGCACCGCGCGGGCTGCGCCAGGCTGTTGTTGCCCCCGCCCGTGTTGTCGCCGGTGTCGGAGTTGAACCACAAGTCGGTGGCAATGCCAGGCACGTAGAGATTGTTGCCCGCCGTGCTGGTCACGGTGTTCGTGACCAAATCGAACACGAACGCCTCGCTGTCGGGGATGCGCACCGGCCGGTTGCGATGCACCGCCCAGCCGACGATGGGATGGATCTCCGTGTAGAACGGCTCGTGTCCGCAGTCGAGAATCCAAAACCCGAACAACGACACGCGATCGCCCTCCACCGGGCGCAGGTGATCGGGAATCTTGTCGCCCTGCGTTTCGCAGCCGAGCAAGTTCGGACTCGACTCCCACTCCGGCTTCGTCGAGACCAGATTGTAGTATTTCGGGTCCGGTGAAACGACGACGCCGACGTCGTGAATGACGTACCAATCACCGCCATTCCAGGCCAGGTCGTGATTAAACGGGGCGTCGGTCATGGGCGGCCAGGAGCGGACCACGTAGCCTTCCACGAGCCTGTAGTCGTTTGGGCCGGTCCACGGATTGACCGTGACCCACTGCGGATTGATGAGGCCGCCGCCACCTTGACACCGGCACGCGCGCTCCTCGTCGGTGAGATCGAGCCTCGGCGCGGGCTGCATCGCCGAGGGCGGCAACCCCGGGCGTTCCTGCACGCGCAATGGCAGCTCCGCCTCGGCGCGGATGGTGATCGTCCCGCTGGATGTGTTCAGCGGAAACGTGCTGATCGAACCGGGAAACTCGAAGACCGGGCAGTTGCCGCCAGGGCAAATGGTCAGTTGCACCGTGTAATCCCCGGCGCGCGGAAGGCTGAGCGTCGCCCCGCTCGCGGTGACTTCGATCTGCGCGTTGGCTCCCGCCGGCTGGCTGAGGACGGTCCATTGGCGCGGGACGTACGGTGGCAGATCGGTGTAGAAGATCGTCCTGCAATCCGAGTCGACCCGGTGGATGCGCGAGCGGGTGGAGGTCAGTTGGACCTTGCATCCGACGAAGTTCTGGCCGGTCCAATCAAGCTGCACCTCTGTGCTACCTGGAACGTTGCGGCAGTCGCTCCGAGGGGTTCCGCCTTCGTTGAGCGGTTCCAACGCGTGGGCGCACAGAACGGCGAGGAACAGGGCAGCCAGCGCGAGAATTGGCGCTCCGGGCAAACGACCGATTGGGAGAGGAGAACCGGGCCGTTCCGAGATGAAGATCATTCTTTTCATTTTCATAGACTTGGTGTTTCAAGCTCACAGTTCGCTCAGGCGGAACAATTCGTGGGCAGTGCCAGGGAAATTCGTCAGGGCATATCGGCCATTCGCGATGGTCGGATTCAGTGACACGTTCCATAGGTCTCCACCACGATACGCGCCGGTTGCGCGGCCCCGCCAGGTTTCGCCGTGCTCCCGGCCACCTGCACTCTGGGCGGCTCGGTTTCACGCAAGACCGTGTGCAGCATGGTCACGACGGGCAGCCGCAATTCGCGCAACAGCGCCAGCAGATGGCCGCCGTCGTGAGCCTGCAAGCAAGCAACGCTCCGCTCCGTCACCCACGGGGCCGCGTCAATTCCACCTTTCCTGCTAATCGCCTCAGCAAACGGAACGACCGCTGCGGTTCGGTGGGGTTGCATCGCATGCGGTTGGTGTGGTTTAACGGGTAACTGAGCCAGTTGGTACGCGCCAGGTTCGCGCATGATTGCAGCGGATAAGCGGGGAAACCGCCGGGTCGTCAGAGCGACAACTGCGTTCAGCATCCAGTCTCTTGCTGACCCTCGGTTGGTCCGTGCGAGGTTGGGTTTCAATGGAAGATTGGCGCGGTGGAGTTGACCCAACTCATGCCCGGCGCGAGCCCTGCGTTGTGGGCGTGGCCTGTCTGGTCAAAGGCAGTGCGGCCACCCGCTTCGTCGAAGCGCCAGTGACCTTGCAGGCCGGGCTCGTTTCCTGCGGGGGTGACGGTGATGAGGTCGGTGATCTGGCTGGCGGCAAGCGCGGTGTTCCAAAGCGTCACTTCCTCCATTTGGCCCTGGTAATTGGAAGTATAATTGTGGTACTGGCCGAACTGGAGTGACGCCGGTGAACGGCAAACCCCGCCCGTTCCTGTCCACAGACGATTAGTGACCGAGCCTCCGTCCAAGTAGACGCTGCCACCGGTTCCATCCACGACGAGTGCCAAATGATGCCATTGATCGTCCGCGACAAACCCACCGTCCAGACCGAGGCCGCCATCCCAGATGTAATTCGAACCATCCCGGAAATACCACGCCCGCACCCGACCGTTGAACAGAAAGATCGAGTAACCGTTCAAGGAGGCGTCGTTGTATTTGCTGATCAAACCGCTTACGACCGGGGCGTTCTGCACGGTCTTGACCCACGCCGTGATGGTGAGGGGAAAGAAATTCAGCTCCGCCTGGTGATTGGTTACGGAGGCAAAAACACCGGTCACACCGGGAAACTGCAGCGCGGTGTTCGTGGGCGCGGCGTTGAGCCGGTAAAAGGTCGGCTCACCCTCGGCAATGCTTGCGAACGGACTCGTCGCGCCCGTAACGTCCGCCCAAGGACCCGCGACGGCGGGTGCGCTTTGCAGCCGGCCATCGCAATCCCACGTGAGGGTGACAAGAGGTGGCGAGATAGTCGTCAGTTCAATCTGCAACGGGCACGTGGGCGGGCGCACGATAACGTCGAAGGAAACGGTGTTCGAGTTGCCGCACGCGTCGGTGGCAGAGCAGGTGATGGGAGTGGTACCGACCGGGAAAGTGCTTCCACTCGGCGGCAGACAAACAATGGTGATCGGTTCCGGGCGATTGTCGGTGCCGGTTACGGTAAAGTCCACGATTGCCTCGCTGCTGCTGGTGGTGAACATGATGTTGCCCGGTGTTTCGATCGTTGGCGGGATGAAATCGTAATCTGGAACTGGTTGCACCGTTACTACATTGCCCTGGTCATCGGAAGCCGTCACCGCGATGGTACTGCCGCTCCCCTCGGCGAGCGTCACGCTCACGGGTTCGCCCAAGTGGGTCTTGATCTGGTCGGCCACGTCCTTGGTGATGACCAAGGTTGGAATGAACGTGTCGCCGCCACCATAGCCGAAGGTGGCGGCATCGCCTGGCGCGGTCAGACCCAGCAAAACCCCGCTGGCACCCAATTTGGCTGCGCGATCGACTTTGAGAGTCACCGCACAGCCGCCGCGATCAATCAACACAATCTTGCCCGCTACGCTGGTTTCCGGAACGAGATACGCGTCCCCGGGGCAACCCTGCCCCACATAAACTACCTCGCCGGTGACGCCCACCCCAACCGGCGCCCAGCCCACATCTGCCGTATTCTGGTACTGACCCGCAATCGCCGCCGGCTCGTTGATCGTCAGAGGAAAACTTCTAAGGGTCGGCACCGTGAAGGGAAAATTGGTCAAGGGGCCGCAGTTCGTGCAGAGGGTTACGGGCGCTTTGCCATCCACCGCGTAGGTGAGCTGGAGCATATTGGTGCTGCAGCTCTGGGCGGACCCGTTCAATTCCACGGGCTCCCCGGTGGCGCATGGGGGCAGGCTGAATTGGATTTGCAGACAATCGTTCGTCGCCAGCACTGGGGACGGGTTCGTGTTCAAGAGCCCGGCCACCGTAATCAGGGCAAGGAGTCTTCTCATAAGTGCCAGCTATTGCTCCAGAATGCGTCGACGCCGTAGGCGCTGGAGAGCGTGGCTTGGGTTCGCAGGTCCGCCGCTGCCCGCGAGTTCCACAGCGATGCCTGAAGTACCGAGGATTTGCGCGGCGGTGGCGGGCACGCCCCTGGCGATGGAAAGGCCGCCGGTGGCGAAGGTGGTGACGCTGCCGGCGCGGGTACATTGAGTGGCCGCAAACAGGTGGCGCAGCGCGGCGGCCAGCGAGAGCGAAGATGCGTAGGTCATGGGGAGGCGAGTCCGTGCCGGACTTGACACTTCTCCGGCTGTCTCTGCCGTGCAGTTGCGGCGATGCGGGTTCAAGAGTGAAAAGCTACCTTGCTTTCATCTATTAGCAACCCGCTTCATGACCATTTCCCGCCGTGGCGCCACTCAAGGCCGCGCCGAAGCACGACTGCATTTCAGCCTGCGCGGTCATTACCACGAGCCGGCATCCAAGCGTTGCGTCCGTTCCGGGAAACGCCGGCGCGGGTCTGGTCGCTAGTCCATCACTCGCTCCACGACCAAGCAAACACTACCGCCTCACGCATCTTACCGCGTATTGTTGAGAAGTGGCATAAAATCGGCGGCAATGAAGACCTCCAACGGTTATGCACGCCGCCGCCCGCCGCAGACCAAACGCTCTAAGCCTAGCCGCTCAGCGCGTGGTTTGCATTACTAACGTCCACCTTAGCGTGCTGGCAATCGCCGCGTGCCATTTCCCCCATCCTGTCGTATCCTCCCACTCAAGCCGCCGGTGCGCCGGGGCAAAGACGTTATGAATACGACCGCTGTCCACGAGACTTTCGGAGTACTGCCTGCCGACTCCGTTGCCTACCGTTGCAACCCACCGGTCAACGGCCGCAAGACCAACGACCCGCCCATGCCAGCGCACCTCCGCTGGGGCGAGGCGATGAACAATCGCGAATGGGGTTGGCGCGTGGCCATGACGCATCATGCCTCCGGCGAACCCTTGCCACCTTCACTGCGGGATCCAAGCATCCGCCGCGCCTACCGTTATCTCCGAGGCGCCCGCGATGAGCAGATGGCGCAGGCACACGCGCTGAAAGCGTCGCCCAATTGCCTGACGATACGGCGCGTGCTTCAGGGTCTGCTGTGTGCCCGGGACATTTCGCTGGAAGGCATCGCTGCCTTACTTGAACTCGACGCCGAAGTGGTGCGGTTGTTCGAGGCCCTGTTCTTCAACGTGCGCGAGCGCAGCGACAGCTTCAGCGCCAGCGTGATGTTTCCGGAAACGCGGATCGGAGCGGTCGTCGAGGCCGAGATGGACTATCACGAGAATGATTTGACTCTGATGCGAACCGGCCGGGATTACGGTTGGGAGGAAGTCGCGCGTCTGGCTGGTTTGCGCACCATGGAGGACGCAGACGAATCATCTGAGACGGTGCTGGCTGATCTGGAGAAGACCATCGCAGCGAATGCCCGGATGCTGGCGCGAGCCGGGCATCTCAACCGCAAGGACTCGCCGGGCATCCGCCACGGCAAAACGCTGATGATGCGACCGAAGCCGGAGGCGGTGCGCCAGCAAACTGATGACGACAAGGTCGGCCTTGGGAGTTTCGGCATGAAAGCGCCGGTGCTCGAACATTTCCGGCGCATCATGGACACCGACACGCAGTATCGCCTCCAGTTGCGGCGGCAGGAGAGGATGCGGGAGGAGGAGGGGGAATCACGGGCGGCAGCAGGGCGGCAATAGACTCGGATTGGGAGAGCGCCCCGGCAAGTTGTGCGTGCATGAAGAAGTGGAGGACTCTGCTCGATCTTCGTTCGGAAGACGCTTCCGGATTTGGGGTTGGCTGGCCCGCACATTGGAGCTTGAATACTCTGAGAATGATTAAGCAGAGAATCCTCGCGGTGTTGAGCCTCGCGATTATGCTGGCAAGCCAATCAGGCTTGGGGGAAAGCTTGACGGCTTCCCACGTTCCCACGGCCGATGAGCACCCCGTGCAATGGCGCTACACGCTGGAGCCGCCTGGCGCCGGCTGGGTCAAACCCGGTTTTGACGATTCGGCATGGAGCGTAGGCACCGGCGGCTTCGGCACGAAGGGAACGCCCGGCGCGATCATCGGCACGGAATGGAAGACCCCGAACATCTGGCTGCGTCGTGAATTCACGCTGCCCGACCGACCACTGAAGCATCTGCGTCTGTGCTTCATCTACGACGAAGACCCGGAGGTTTATCTCAACGGCGTTCTGGCCGCGAAGCGGACAGGTTGGGTCACTGATTACGACGACACGGACATCGCTCCTGCGGCGCTGGCCACGCTGAAACCCGGCACGAACCTGCTGGCCGTCCGCGCCAGCCAGACATACGGCGGCCAGTGCATCGACGTGGGGTTGGTTGAAGTTGAACCCACGCTGTCCAGCATCCATCGGTGGTCTCCCGAACGGGCGTGGAACTGGTTCACCAACCAGGCGTTGCCTCTCGGCTTCAACTACGTGCCCGCAAACAGCATCAGCTACACGGAAATGTGGATGGACTACGCCTTTGATGCCGCGCTGATTGACCGCGAACTGGCGCTCGCGCAGAACGCGGGATTCAACTGTCTGCGGGTCGTGCTGGCGTTCGTCGTGTGGGAGGCCGAACCGGCGGCGTTCAAGCAGCGCCTCGAGACATTTCTCGCCCTCTGCGAGAAGCGTGGCCTCAAGGTGATGCCGTGTTTCTTCGATGATTGCGTCTTTGGCCCGATTCGCGATCCCAAGTTCGGCAAGCAACCGGACGTTGTCGTGGGCTGGTATGCGAACGGCTGGACGCCAAGCCCCGGCCACCAGCGCGTGCGCGATCCGAAGCTGCGTCCGGCGCTGGAGCGCTACGTGAAAGACATCCTCGGATCTCATCGCAACGATCCGCGCATCCTGTGCTGGGACCTCTACAACGAGCCGAGCAATTCGGAAATGGGCAACGCTTCACTTCCGCTGCTCCAGGATGCCTTCCGCTGGGCCCGCGAAGTCCAGCCCGTTCAACCGATCACATCCGGGATCTGGGGCGGTTCGCCTCGGGTGACGAGTTTCCTGCGGGCAGAATCGGACATCATCAGTTTCCACAATTACCGTCCGGCTCCGGAACTGCGCCGCGAGATCGCGGACCTGAAGCAACTCGGGCGGCCGCTGATTTGTTCGGAATGGTTGAACCGCCCGCTGGGCTCGACCGTGGAAAGCTGCCTGCCTGTGTTTGTGGAAGAACGCGTCGGCGCGCTCAACTGGGGACTGGTGAACGGCAAGACGCAAACGGAATTGCCGTGGGGCCACCGACCAGGCAAGCCCTACACGGGGCCTTGGCAACACGATCTCTTCCGCCCGAATCACGCGCCCTACGACCCACGCGAGATTGGACTGTTCCAACGCGCCATCCCGCAGTCAGAACGGGACCGCAAGTGAGCAGGCCTATTTGAACCATCCACGCTCATCCGTGATAGTCAGTAGACTCGGTCGGGTCTTGCGAGCAGTTCGCTTTGAAGGAACTTCCATCAACCAATCCCGATATTTCGTTTCAAGATTTGTGCCCCCCGCAAAGTATAAGTGGACTGTAACCTCGTTCGTGTGTTATTCGTCTTGCACGTTCGATGAGATACTGCATGAACATATCAGCCACGATTTGGCCGACAATGTCGGTCGCGAAAGCGACACGTCATAGTCGGTTAAACCCCGGCTGTGCGTTTAGCCTTGGGCTATCCAAGTCGTATCGTGGGCAACGCCCCGAAGCAGGCTTGGATAATCCGGAGGTGAGCAGGTAACGAATCGAACCACGATCTTTCCACCCTGCTTACCTCGTGTAAGCAGGGTTTTTTGTTTCCCTGAAACGGATGGTGAATGACGGCAACGAAAGGTGAACAGTCTGTGAACGATAACCAAGCGACGTCTCGATGATGTCAGCCGTAGCAAAACTGAAAATGGCGCAGAGGAGAACGAACTCCTCACCGGTGGGGTCTGCCCATCGCGAGCGAAGACGCGCGCCGAGATGGTTTGAAACGCTTTTACATTTTAAGGGCTTCGGAGGAGGTGTGCCCCCTAAACACCGAAACAGCCGCCGTGAATCCGCGGGCTGGGATCGAGTAGATCACCAGGTGGTGTTTGTTCTTTGTTGAAATGGCATGGGCCGGGAGCAGCGATGCTTCCGGCCCTTTCAATTTCCGCGGTTGTGATTTAACAGCCAGAATACCTCCCCGCCACGGAGGATGTCCGGGTGCGATTCCCGGCAACCGCACCAATCTTCCATAGGCCGCGCGCCAGCTTGCGCAACCGAGTCTCCAAAACTCAGTTCGCTCGGGGCAGCACCGAGGCGGCCTGCCATTTTCACGGGGTCGTGGCAGACAAGTAATGCACCTGCCTTGCAAGCAGGTTGATGAGGGCGCAATACCCTCCGACTCCACCATTTCACTGCGGGGAGAATGAGATTCAGGCGAGCCTCATAAGCTCTGCCTCCGTGGGCGCAACTCCCACCCCCGCTACCATTATCTATATGGGAGGTGATCCGGCTGCCGGCCTGTAAATCCGGTGTCTTCAAACAAGCCGGAAGCGACGACTGGAGCGTTACCAGCACTTCCCACCATTTCTGGATCCGTAGCTCAATCAGAGGAGCAACCCGTTGTCTGCGGGAAGGCTGAG
>CAYJNU010000148.1:0-16495 GCA_964371005.1 uncultured Verrucomicrobiota bacterium
GAGTACGGCTCAAACGTTGCGGTATCGGCTGCGCTGTCAGACTCCACTTAACCGTAGTAGTTCGTGGGCCAAGTCTGGTCGCGGTCAATATAACTGAGTCCGAACAGCAGTGGCTGCCCCAATTCGTTGGTCCAACCGCCAGGCTGAAGGTCCAGTTGGTTGTAGCGATCAGAGGCGACCTTGACGAATGACGCCGGGCCTTGGACCTGGCCGGTCGGGTTTCCAGCTTGCGTCAACTGGAGGCTGCCATTGACCACGCTGGCCGCGGGGGCGTAGGTGAGCGACCCGGTGTATTCCAAAACCTCGAAGACGTGCTGAAAGCTTCCCAAGTCCCCATAGGTGTCGTCCACCAAATGCAGGCGGCACGTTCCGTCCTTGGCTCCCGCCGCCCGGTTCCACGTGGCCGACACGGTGCCACCACCCACGGCAGTTTCATAGTACCCCGTCGAAAGCCCACCGATTGCCTGAGACACTTGAAACACGTCGTCAAAGCCGTCGTCGTTTGCGTCCACGAAGGGAGGCAGGTCCACATACAGGGTGCCGTAAATTGGCAAACCGATGTAATCCAGAATCAGGCCGCTGGTCCACCAACCCGATTCATCGGGCCGCAACTCCCCGTTGGGCGGGCCGGAAACAGTGGTTAGGTCCAAAGTGCTGCCAAACGAGTCCTCGGCCTGGTGAAAGCGCAGTGAGTAACAACTTAAACTCGCGTGGGCCGATTGCGCACCGCTGCCACTTCGCGGCCAGAAAGCCACCAAGGCAACGCTTAAGATCAAAAGTCTCTTCATACCCACTCCTGAAATGACGCGGGGATAGGAGCCACTTTGCAGATGGGCGTCAACATCTCTTTGCATTCCAGTGGCAGGCAAACCGTTTTACACCCACCCGGCACCCGGTATATTGCGAGCCTTGTGATTGAGCCAAAGCGCACGCGCGTTGTCGTCGGCATGAGTGGCGGAGTGGATTCCTCCGCCACGGCGGCGCTTCTGCTCGATCAGGGCTACGACGTGGTCGGCATTACGCTCAAGCTCTGGCCGCAGGATTGCGTGAGCCGCGCCGAGGACAAATGCTGCGGCCCCCAAGCCGTCACCGACGCCCGCGCCGTCTGTCACAAGTTGGGCATTCCCTACTACCTCATTGACGAGTCTGCCGAGTTTCAGCAGCACGTCATCCGCTACTTCACCGACGAATACAAGGCCGGACGGACGCCGAACCCGTGCGTCATGTGCAACCAAGAGCTGAAGTTCGGCCGGCTCATCCAGCGGGCGGACCAGCTTGGGGCCGCGTTCATCGCCACCGGCCATTTCGCGCGGCTGGAACGTCGCGACGATGGTCGCCTGCTGCTCAAACGCGGACACGACTTGCGCAAGGACCAGAGTTACTTCCTGTTCTCGCTACGGCAGGACCAACTGGCGCGCGTCCTGTTTCCACTCGGCGAAAAGACGAAGAGTGACACGCGCGAAGTCGCCCGCCATTGCCAACTCAAGACCGCGGACAAGGAGGAAAGCATGGAAATCTGTTTCGTGCCGGACAACGACTACGGCGGCTTTCTCAAGAAGGCGGGTCTCGCGCAAAAGCATCGCGGCGAGATTGTGGACCTGCATGGCCGCCTGCTGGGCCATCACGAGGGGATCGAGTTTTACACGATTGGCCAGCGGCGCGGCCTGGGCATCTCCTCGCCGGCACCGCTCTACGTCATCGAGCTCGACGCCGCGCACAATCGTGTCATCGTGGGCGACGATTCCGCGCTGGCCTGTGGGGAGTTCACGGTGGATCGGTGTAATTGGATTCCATTCACGCAACCCGCCCTCACCTCCCTGGAAGTCATGGTCAAGATTCGTTACAACCATCCCGGCACGTCGGCCACGGTGACGCCGCTGGGCAATGGCCACGCTCAGGTGAAGCTGCGAGTTCCGCAACGCGCCGTCACGCCCGGTCAGGCAGCGGTGTTCTACCAGGACGATTTGGTGGTTGGCGGTGGCTGGATTGCATCCACGCGGGATAGCTGATATTCCAGCAGGGCTTCAATTCGGTGGCAGCGGTTCAAGGAAGTCCCGAAAGCGCTTGGATTCGAAGACCTGAATGCCTTCCCCCGGCTTACGCTCAATGTGCGCAGCTCCTTTGGCTGTCGCTTCCACCAGCTTCAATCCCTTCTCCCACCCGAGTACGCTGACGGCTGTGGCAAGGCTGTCGGCCGTCATGCAATCTGAGGCGAGGACGGTTACCAGACTGTGGTCCGTGAGCCCGATTCCCGTGCGCGGGTCCACGATGTGGGAATAACGCTTGCCATCCAACTCGACGTACTGAAAGAGGTCGCCGGAGGTAGCCAGCGCGCTGTGCTTGAGCAGCACGAAGCGCTGCGGCGGCGCGTTCGTCACATCGAGCGGGGCGATTTCAATCCGCCAGCCTTTCGTGCCGGGGGGCGGGTCGCCGGTCGCCAGATCGCCACCGCCACTGACCAGCGCACTCTTGATTCCCCGACTGCTCAAGGTTCTCAACGCTTCGTCCACGGCGTAGCCCTTGGCAATACCCCCGAGGTCGAGGCGCATCCCGGGCACGGTCAACGTGGCTGTGCGCTTGCGCGCATCGAGCACCAGTTTGCGATAGCCGACCGCGCGGCGCGCCTGCGCCAAGCGGTTGGCTTCGGGCAATTCCCGCTGACGCCGGGCGCGGCGCCAGAGTTGCACCGCGGGTCCAACCGTGACATCGAAAGCTCCCTCGCTGCGGGTCGCCAGCTTCTGCGCACGTTCGAGCACTTGCCACAAGTCGTCGCTTACTGGAACCGCGCGGCCTGAGCCAGCCGTGCGCGAGAGCAGGGTCAGTTCGCTGTCGTCTTCGTAATCGCTCATCACGTGGTTGAGCGCGGCGACGCGTGCGAAGGCGGTGTGCGCGGCGTTGCTGGCCGACGCAGCGTCGGAAGCATAAAGAACGATCCGAAACGGCACCCCCATCTGCGGTTGCGTGAACTCGAAGCGCGCGGGGCCAGGGCTCCGCGCGCCGGGAGCCCACGATCCGCCCACCCGGGCCGGCGTGCAGCCGATCAGTGCGACACAACCAAGCACGACCGTCGCCAGCGTTTTCAGACCTGGCATCCGACCAAGGCCAACGAAATTGGATGTTCGCAGCACAGTGGGTAGTCTCTGGCTTCAACTCCGCTATGCAAGCGACAACTGAAATTCGAGGTCCGTTTCCCCAAAATCTCCTGGGTAGGTTGGCCTTTCGCGTCCCCAACGTTCGGTTGCTCGTGCGCGCCCCCGTCTCGGGATTGTGCCCAGGCATTTGCAGTCGTGGCGCGAGCGCCTAATGTCATCCCAATGAATCTCGAGGAGCAACCAGCCAAACCTGCGGGGAATCAGGCGCTCGACCCACGCTACCTGGCTTTCTTCGATCGCTTCAATCGCCAGCGTTTCTACGAAGCGCATGAGGTGCTGGAAGATCTATGGCTGGAGCAGAGACAGGATTCGGACGGTGCGTTCTACAAGGGCTTGATCCAGATTGCCGGAGCATTTGTGCATGTGCAGAAGCATCGTCCGCAACCCGCGGCGGCGTTGCTCAAGCTGGCCTGCACCTACCTCCGCCGATACCCGGACATCCACCTCGCGCTGGACGTCGCGCAGCTTGTCCAACGGGCGGAGACTTGGCGTCAAGACGTGGACGCCGTCACGACGCCGGCGACTTGGCCCTGTGCCGGGCATTTCCCGCAGCTTGAACTTGTTGCTTCCTCTCCCTAAGCTCACCCTCGGAAACGGCCCGCCACCCGGCACGACTCCAGATGGAGTATCGAGATTCCGGACGGCGGGCACGGGTCTGGAAGCCACGGTTGGGAATGACGTTTCAACCACATCTCTGGCTGGCGAAACGGCAACTCGCCGCCAAGTCAGTCCGCACACGTCTCCGCGCGGTGCAAAAGCTCCGCCAAGGAGGCGATGCCGCGCCGTTCGATCTATTCCTGATCGCCCTCCGCGACTCGTCGCCGCAAGTGCGCATCGAAGCCGCCGCCGCGTTGGGGGAGTTGAAGAGCCGTGAGGCCGTGCCTTTCCTTCTGAAAGCGATTCACGACAGCCTCCCCGAAGTCCAGGAAGCCGTGGTTCAAGCGCTCAAACGCATCGGCGACAGCGGCGCGACCGGGGCACTCGTGGAGGCGCTCATGAGCGGCTCCGCATCGGTTCAATGGGTTGCGGCCCAGACGCTGAAATCGTTCGGGTGGCAGCCAAGCACGCCCGCGGAGGAATTGCGGATGTGCATCGCCTCTGGCGATCTGGCGCGGGCAGCTTCGTTCGGCCCGGATGCCGTGGCGCCGCTTACGAAGGTGCTCAAAGAGGGTTCCTATCAACAACGGGTAATGGCCGCCAATGTCCTGGGCGGCATGACCTCATTGACCGTTTTGAAGCCGCTGCTTTCCGCGTTGAAAGACGCGGACTCGCTGGTACGCACCGCCGCCGCGGACGCCCTGGCCCTGCAACAAAGCCCCGAAGCCGTGGGCGGGCTCATCGCGGCGCTCAAGGATCACGAACGGAACGTCCGCTCCACGGCGGCCACCGCACTTGGACGACTGGGGGACGGACAGGCCGCCGAGCCCCTCATTGCTGCGTTGAACGACAAGGACTGGCAGGTCCGCAGCGCTGCCCTGGAGGCACTGGCCCGGCTCAGGAACCGCAGCGCGCTGACGCCCGCCCTCGGCAAACTGAGCGATCTGGATCCGGAAGTGCGGCAAGCCGCGGCCGCCACCGTGGCCGCACTGGGCGACGAGCAAGCCATCGAGCCGTTGTTGCCGAACCTGGTGGACGTGCATGCAGGCGTCCGGCAGTCGGCGTTGCGCGCCCTGAACGAGATTGCCGCTAACTGGGAACGCTCGCCCTGCGTTCAAAACATGGTGGCCCGCTTGCAGGCGGCCACAAAACACGATGATTCCGGCGTCCAATACGCCGCAGTCATGCTGCTGAAACGGATCACAGGACTCACCGCCGCTGAGCTTTCCCGGGCCTCTGACCGGGCCCTGGCCGCGCAGCGCGAAGAACTGACCGCCGGCGCACTGACGGTGCTGTTGAACGATCGGGACGCCGTGGTGCGGTTCGCGGCGGTGGAGGCGATCAATCGGGAGCGAATCCCGGCCTGCGCCGACGCGCTACGCCAAGCCTTGGACGACCCGGATCACTGGGTGCAGGTGGCCGTCCGCGAAACCCTCGCCACGTTCGGCCAGTCCAACCGCGGAGCCCGCCCATGAGCGACGCCACGCCACACCGTCGCCGGGTACTGTTCGTGGATGACGATCCGCGGTTCCTTCAGCATGTCACCGAACTGATGACTGCGATGAGCGGGGGCGCATGGGACATCCTCGCCGCCGAGAGCGCGGGCCAGGCCTTCACCCTGCTCCAGGCGCAGACCGTGGAACTCGCCGTCGTGGACGTGGAAATGGGAGTGATGGACGGCGTCCAATTCCTATCGTTGCTGAATCGAGGTCATCCGCACGTTCAGAAAGTGGTCCTCACCGGTGTCCCCAGCGAGGCCTACCGCACCGCGTGTCTGGCAAACGGCGCGGAATTGTTCCTCGAAAAACCCACCACTCCCGAAGCCTGGCAGCAAGTCTATATCGCCCTGACAGAACTGCTGCGCTTTCAGCGCGAGGAGGGTTTCCGCGGCGTATTGCGGCGGGTGGGCTTGCAGGACGTGCTCCAGATGGAATGCCTCGCGCGCAACTCCTCGGTGCTCGAAATTGCGGACGGTTTTGTGCGCGGCGAAATCTACGTCGAGGAGGGGCGGATCATTCACGCGCAGGTCGGCGCGCTTCAGGGAGAAGAAGCATTCAACCGGCTTCTGGCGCTGCAGGGCGGACGATTCAACCTCCAGACATTCAGCGAGCCGGCTGCGCGCACGATTTCGGGGCAGTGGGAATTCCTGCTCATGGAGGCGGCCCGCAAGCGCGATGAAGCCGAAATCAGCGAAGCGCCTCCCAGCGTCCCCGACCTCTCAGAGCAAATGATGCCGGCGCAGGCGAAGGTGGAAACTCTGCTCGCCATCACTGAGGCGGCCGACAGGCCTATGCCTGCGGCAGAGGCGCTCGAGCGGGAGCGCCCGAAGATTACCGAACTGCTCGTGTGCTCGAGCGGTGGTGAAGTGTTGCATGAATGGCAATGCCGGGATCGAGCGACTTGGGTCAGCTTCTTCGAGTTCCTGTCCCAGAAAGCGCAACGCCTGGCCCGGGGTCTCGCGTTGGGCGAGTTCGACCGTCTGGAACTCATGGCCGCCCAGACGCGGTCGGTGATCATCATCACCGGGGACACCGGCACGCTGATGACGGCGGAAGCGCCGTCTCCAGAGCGTCCGCCGGCGCAACCGATGGCCGCACCAGCCGGCATCGCCGCGGCGCTCACGGACTGGATGCGGCAGGCGCCGCTCGTTGAGGGGGAATGGCTGCGCGCCTTGCGTTCCGCCGACCAGACGTTTGTCTGCGACCATGACTCCACGGAGTTCCCGGTTTCGGCCACCGCGCAGTCCTGGCGGTGCGTGGCCGACGCGTTCGACGTGCTCGCGGCCCGTCGGATTCGGCCCGAGCGGATGACTTGGGAATACCGCCAGGCACTGCTGCATTGCGCTCGCCGCCCGGACGGCGCGCTCTTCGGCATCTTGGTAGCGTGCCCGGAACATGAGGATCATCGCAGTGCCACACACGCTTTGTTGGACGAGTTTCGTCTCCTCAGACTCGGGTCGCCTGGGGCAACGGAATTCGTCAGCCGGACGTAATCCCTCGCCCGCGAGACCACGTCAGGTGTCCCGTTCACGCCACGAGGAGAGCGATGACGGCTGCCCCGCCTTCCTCCAGCGGGGTTGGCGCAACAGGAGTCAACGGAAACGAAGCTTGACCACGACGCAGCGACGATTTAACACCTTCACATGGACCGGAAGGGATCGCCGTCGGCTGCTGAGCGGGCTTCTGCTCGCAAGGTGGCTTCCTGCTCCGCGACTGTTTCCGGCCCATCTGTGTCACCCGAAACCCGAGACTTCATTCCATGCCCAATTCCCTCAACCGCCGTTCGTTCGTCAGGAACACGATCCTGTCTTCAGCCAGTGTAGCGCTTGCACTAAACACTGCCGCGGAGGACCAGAAATCCGCCGCCGCCACGCCTGCGGTGGCATCGCCGGCGCTGCCCAAAGGCCGGATTGGCAAGCTCGAAATCAGCCGACTCCTCCTCGGCGGCAATTTGCTGACCCACTACACCCACAGCCGCGATCTCAAGTACGTTTACACCCTCGCCGCGAAGTACAACACCGACGAGAAGATTCTGGAGACGCTCGCCCTGGCCGAAAAGCACGGCGTCAACACGGTCTCCATGCACAACCCGCCGCATCCGATCTCCGTGCTGCGCCGGTATCGCAAGGAACGCGGCGGCAAGATTCAGTGGATTATCTGTCCGACGGCCAAGGTCGAGCCCGGCCTCGACGAATACCGGCGCCACGTGGACGAGTTGCTCAAGGACGGGTGCGAGGCGATCTACCTCTGGGGCGTGCATGCCGACTCATTGGTATCCGGCGGCAAGATGGACCTCGTGGCGCAAGCGGTGGAGCTACCCAAGAAACTGGGGGTGCCCTCGGGCGTGGGCGCGCACGACCTGAACGTCATCAAAGCCTGCGAGCAACACGGCGTCCCGGCGGATTTCTACATCAAAACCTTCCACACCCACAGCTATCCCACCGCGCCCAAGCCGGAGGAACTCACCCAGCCCTATAGCGAATTCCCCGGTTACTGGTGTCAAAACCCGCCGGAAACCGCTGAATTCATGAAGACCGTGAAAAAGCCGTGGATCGCCTTCAAGACCATGGCCGCCGGCGCCATCGCGCCCAAGCCTGCCTTCCGCTACGCCTTCCTCAACGGCGCGGACTTCGTGCTCGCCGGGATGTTTGACTTCGAGATCGCTGAAGATGTGGCCACGATCAAGGAGAGTATGGCCGGTTTGGACAACCGAGCCCGGCCGTGGATGGCGTGAACCGCCTGACGCACACTCCTGGCGAAGGCAGGCGTCAGGTCCCGCACCACGCGGAACAAGGGCTCGCGCATCCATCTTGTCCTTTGAGCTTCTTGGATCATTGTTTTCACATGAAACAGAATTGGACGATCCTGCTTGCGATGGTCGGACTGGCCGTGGTCCCGAGCCTCGCGCAGGCCGGCGGCAGTGGCTTGAACGTGGTGATCGTGGTCAACCAGCGAAGCACAAACTCGGTCCAGCTTGGCAACTACTACGCCGAACAGCGCCGGGTGCCGGCGGAGAACCTGCTCCGAATCAACTGGACGGGCGGTAACATTGAGTGGTCGAAAGCGAGTTTTGAAACCGTTTTACTTGAGCCGCTAACCGCCTTCCTTGCCAGCCGCGATCCCTCAAATCAGGTGGATATCGTAGTACTCTCGATGGACATCCCGTACCGCGTTGTCAACTCCGGCAACACCACGAACAACGGCCGAAACAGCACCACGTCCGTGCTCTTCTATGGCTTCAAGCCGGACGAGGAAGTCCCGGGCGAGGGCGTGCCGGTCTCGTGCAGCCTGCCTGACGCGTCCGTCAATCCCTATGCCGGCAGTGAGCTGCCCTTCCGCAGCGTGACCAATGACCAGGCCTGGCTCGCCTTCATGATCACCGCCACCAACCTTGCCGCCGCCAAAGCCATCGTGGACCGCGGCGCGGTCAGCGACGGCACGTTTCCGACGCAGAGCGTCTTTCTGACCAAGAGCACCGACACTGCGCGCAACGTCCGCTACCTGTTGTGGGACGACGCGATCATGGACAGCCTGGTACTCGGCCGGGTGGAATTGGTCCGCACCAACGCGCTGTCCTCGGCGGGCCAGGGTCTGCAGCTCGGGGCACAGACGGGTTACTACGCGTTCGGCATGCCCGCGGATTTGTTCGTGCCGGGCGCGATGGCGGACAACCTGACGTCCTACGGCGGAGAACTTTTCGAGAACAGCGGGCATACCGGCGTCACGAATTTCCTCATGGCCGGGGCCACGGCGAGCTATGGCACCGTCGTCGAACCGTGCAACTGGCTGGAGAAATTCCCGTCGCCGCACACCTACTTCTATCAGGCGCGCGGATTCTCGATCGCTGAGTGCTATTACCAAAGCCTCGTCAACCCGTTCCAAGGCATCCTGGTTGGCGAGCCACTCGCCGCGCCGTTTGCCGTGAACGCAAGCGGGGAGTGGCTGAACCTTCCTGACGGTGCCGCCTTGACCGGAACCACGAATCTCACCGTGCAGGTCACCGCTGCGGACACGTCCCGTCCGGTGCAGCAGGTGGACTTGTATCTTGATGGCAAATTCCTGCAGACGCTCACGAACATTGCCCCGCAGCCGAATAACACCTTGGCCGTGACCATTGCCGGCCACGCGATCCAATACCTCGTGCCAGCAGGCGCGACACTGGCGTCGGTGACTGGCGGGCTGACGGAAGCAATCAATACGGAGGCAAACACCAACGCCACGCGGGTCCGGGCGATTGCCCACGGCGACCGCATCGAACTGCAATCGTTGGAGCTGGGACGTTCCGGCGAGGCCATCACGCTCGTAGCGGAGGGCAATCCCGGCAGCGCCGCGGCGCAGACCACTTTTATCCAGCCTGCCCGCAGCGACTTTCTGAGCACCGTGGCCCGGGGACGACGGGCCTACGCCGTCACCCAAGCGGTCCAACCCGACAGCTACCTTCAGCTCGACATCATCAAGACCAACGGCACTTCCATCACACTCTCGGTCACCAACTCTCCGGGAAACACCAATACCCACACGCTGGTGCAGGCGCTCGTCAACGCGATCAACGCGAACACCGACCTGGCTGAGCCGGATGGACTCATCGCCGAAGATTTCAGCGCTCACTGGGGCGAGCAGGGTGCGGACTTCAATCTCCTTGCCCGCGTTGCCGGCTGGCCCGAGGCCCAGATCACCGCCACGCTCACCGGTTCATCGAACCTCACTCTCACGCCGGAAGCGACGCAGTTGTTGGATGAGAACCTCACCGACTTGATGCCACGCAACCATCTCTATCTGACCGCGGGTGTGACCAACCTGCCGCTCGCGTTCGCACTCGAGACCGCCGCATTGGCCGACGGATTCCACGAACTGACGGCAGTCGCCTACGAAGGCAGCCATGTGCGAACCCAAAGCCGCATCACGCAAGACGTCCGCATCACCAATTCGCCACTCGCAGCCACGTTCACCCTGCTCGTGGGGGGCAGCAATACGCTCGTCACCACGACGCTGCAATTCGCCGTTGCGGCCAATACCAACGCCATCTCACGCCTGGGACTTTTCGGCACCGGGGGATGGCTGGCGGGGGTGACAAACGAGTCATCCGCTGCGTTCGCCGTGGCCGGCACCAATCTGGACGTCGGCCTGCATCCGTTTTACGCGCTGGTCACCGGCAACGATGGAAAGCAGTTTCGCACAGAGACTCTCTGGCTTCGCCTGGTTGGGCCGGACTTCGTTGAGCCCGCTTTCAAACTCAGCGCCTTCGGCGCCCCCCCTGCCCTTTCGTGGCCGAGCCTCGCTGGACGCGCCTACGAAGTGTTCAGCACGACGAACCTGGATACGCCATTCCAGGTCCGAGGCCAACTCGTGGCGACGAATTCCCACACGACGTGGCCGGACGCCGGGCCGCAGGAAACGGCGCAATTCTATCGCGTTCGGGCCGTGCCCTGAGCATTCGCTTCCGCTTGCCCCGGGCGAAATCGCCCGCGCCATTTTGAGATTTCGAATGAAGTCCCACCCTTTCTGGTCTAACCTCGCGACATGATGGCACGCACACGCCTGAAATTCGGGTTACTGCTCGCTGCACTCGGCTTGGGTCTGGTGCAGCCGGGCGCGCTCGCGGCGACAGCGACCAATGTTCTGGTCTGGCGTTCGGCGGAGAACCGCGTGGATGCCGATATTCGGGATTGGTCGCTCGAGACCCTGCTCCAACAAGTGGCGGCCAAGACCGGTTGGCGAGTCTTCGTTGAACCGGACACCACCCACACCGTTTCCACCAAGTTCAAGGACCTCTCGCCCGGTGAAGCCCTGCGCCGGTTGCTGGACCGCCTGAACTTCGCGCTCTTGCCGCAGACCAACGCCCCGGCGCACCTCCTCGTGTTTCGCACCTCGCTGCAAGAAGCCACTCGCGCAATCCGCCTTTCGCCCGACGACACAAACCGGATCGCACACGCCAAACCCATTCCCAACGAACTCATCCTCCGCGTCAAGCCGGGCACAGACATTGAGGCGCTCGCCCGCGCGCTTGGAGCAAAAGTCATCGGGAAGATTGACAAGCTGAACGCCTACCGATTGCAGTTCAGAGACGAAGCCGAGACGGAGCTTGCCCGTCGCATGCTGGGGTCGTATTCCGACGTCACCTCGGTGGACAACAACTACGCGTATGAGCGACCGCCGAACACGCGTGATGTTTTGAGCACCTCCCTCTCGCCGCTGCAACTGAAAGCCCGGGCCTCCACGGGTGACGGACACACGGTCATCGGACTCATTGACACCGCCGTGCAGAAGCTTGATGGCTCGTTGAACGATTTCCTGCTCCCGGCGGTGAGCGTGGCGGGCGAGGCGCAACTTTCCGCCGACGCGCCCACGCACGGCACCGCCATGGCTGAGACGCTGCTGCGCGGCATTCAAGCTGCCACGACTGGTGCTTCGGCAGCGAAGGTCCTGCCAGTGGACGTGTATGGCGCCAGCGGTAGCACCACGACCTTCGACGTCGCTCTGGGCGTTTACAGGGCGGTGAATGATGGCGGCGCGACGATTCTGAACCTCAGCCTCGGCAGCGATGGCGACAGCCCGTTCCTGCACAACCTGCTTCAATCCGCCAGCCAGCAAGGCGTGCTCGTCTTCGCCGCGGCGGGCAATATGCCGACCACCGATCCGACTTACCCGGCGGCGTATCCGGAGGTGATCGCGGTCACTGCCGGCGACCGCAACGGCCAGATTTCCAGTTACGCCAATCGTGGCGATTTCGTGGACTTGATCGCGCCGGGAGCGGGCATTGTCTACTTCAACGGCCAGCCGTACTACGTGAACGGCACCTCGGCGGCGACGGCGTTTGCCAGCGGTCTTGCCGCTGGCCTGAAGGACAGCGCCGGCAAGAGCCCTGCCGAAGTGGAGGCCGCGCTCAAGGAAATGCTCGGCGCGAAGACCGGACCAACACCGTCGAAGTGAGGCGGCGCGAAGGCCCGGTTGCAGCATTTGCTGAGTCGCGTGCAACACGCCCAAGCGAAGAAGAACCTCGCTGGATTTAGTAAGTCAGCAAGTTGATCAGGTTCACCCCACGCGGTGCGAGTTCCCAGCGGCCACTCCGTTGGGTGACCAGTTTGCCGCAGGGTGCGCGTTGATGTTCGGCGGAGTTCACGGATAGCAGCTTAATCTTCGCCTTGCCGCGTAGTTCCGACGGGGCGCGGGGGATGACCTCGAACGGGATGCCGCTGAAATTCAGCGCCAATTCATAACCCGCGATGCCTTCCTTATCGGCCTTGGGGTTCGGTCGGACCAGCGCCCGGTAGCGTCGTACCCAGGGGAAGTCTTTGGTCCGTACTTGCACGCGGCAAAGCGCGGTCTGGCCGCGGACATATTGGAGCAGGCTGAAACGCTCGCCCTGGCTGTATTCGCCAAGGAACAGGGCGCGAGGATCCAGCCCCAGAAAGTTCTGCCCGTTCCAGCCGCCGTGGTCATTGCGTTGCTTGGGATTGGTCTTCTTGTACCAGGCGGCGAACCGTTCGTTCACGAGGAGGTTCACCTCGAAGTGAAGATGGGCGCGGTCTTTCGAGATGCCTTCGCGTGTGTTAGCACTGCGCCCCATCGTGGCGATGGGCTCGCCAGTGCGCACCGCGGCACCCGGTTTCAGGTCCGAGCGGACATCGCTCAAGTGGGCGTAAGTGGTGTAAACCTCCAGCCCTTCGATCTGGTGGCGCACGATGATGTAGCGGCCAAACGTCGAAAGACCTGGTTTGGAGTTGATGTAAGCCACGGTGCCTTCAGCCGCCGCGCAAACGGGATCAGTCGGCTCCCCCTGTCGGTCGCGCTGGAGACAACGAATGTCGAGGCCTTCGTGCAATTGGTATCCGCTCGTGCGCACGCAACCGAACGTGCCGCTGGTCCACGGTTTGCCGACCGTGCCGACGAAATAGCGTTCCTCGGCGCCCTTTTCGAGCAGCGCCTGATTCGCGGTGGGAAGCTGGAACGGCCGCAACACCGCCGCCCCGGCCAATCCCTGGGCCAAGGCCAGACTCAACATCCAGTGAACTCTATGCACTGTCACAGGCGTTGCTTCTGGTTCTTGGCCGCGACGTTGTTCAGCCCGCGGACAATGCGCTCCGCCTCCTCGCGTGACGCGTCCGGGGTGAAGGTGAGCGAGCCGTCCACGATGCGCTGCTTGATGAGGGGTGCCGCCAGCCAGCGCGCTTCCTTTGAAGTGGCGCCGAACTGGCTGAAGATCGCCATCCGACGGCCCTTGTTGGCCACCGTGTATTCTTCCAGCAGGAACAGCCCCGCATGGTCGAACTGCAACTGGATGACGAAGCCGCCCATGACGTCCAACAATTTGGCGCCGGTGACATTGGCTTCGGTCAAGAATGGCGCTTTGTTGATGTTCACCAGCAGCGGACTTTCCCGGAAGACGGGCACGGGGTCTTTGGCCTGCGTGCCGTCACGATTGGCCTCCAAATGAATGCGGAGCGTGCTGAGTTGTTTCTTCTCGTTCTTCTCGTCCTTCTTCCCAGCCCCGGTGGTCTCGCAGCCCACCGCGGCCATGAGGAACGCGACCAGCAGCAAATAGGTATTGAATCGCCACGGTTGAATCTTCATATTGCCGCCAGACAACCGAATTGAGACCGGGTTGTAAAGACGCATATATGAGCAAACAAACCAACAAGGAACAGAAGCGGAAGCGCCGCCAGCTTTATTTGAAACGCAAGAAGGCAGCCGTCAAAGCGGCCCGCCCGGCAAAGCCCGAAGCTGCCGCACCGGCGACGCCCGCCTGACGCATCCGCGCCCACTTGGAGCCGCCCTGCCGGGCGGCTTTTTTGTTTGTCCGCCGCCAAGCCATACCGCGACGGCTTCCGGAGACCACAACTTCCCGTTGGCGCAACCCGCCGACCCGGGTATTATGCGAGTGGTTTGAAGTGGATCGGATGAGCATGAACAGCCAGACGTCAGGCGAGGTCGGTGGCCGGCGAAGCTTGGGTTGCAGGGCCTGGGCGTCGGGCTTCACCCTGATCGAACTGCTTGTCGTCTTTGCGATCATCGCCATCCTGGCGGCGATGCTGCTGCCGGCGCTCGCCAAGGCCAAGGAGAAAGCGTGGACGATCAACTGCCTGAGCAACCTCAAGCAATTGGAGGCGTGTTGGCACCTTTATGCGACGGACAATGCAGACCGCTTGGCGCCAAACAACTCAGTGATGTACAGCGGCGGCGGCGCCCTCGCACGTGACATCTCCTGGTGTCCCGACCACGCCAACACCGACACCAATACGGTGGACATTCAAAGCGGCGTGCTGTTTCGGTATAACACATCGGTCGCCATCTATCATTGCCCCGCGGATAAAGCGACCGTGGTGGACGCCGCTGGCCGCCCGACCTCCCAACTCCGCAACCGCAGCTACAACATGAGTCAATCGGTGAACGGATACAATTCGCTCCTGATCCTGCCGCCGCCCGTGAATCGTCTGCCCGCGTGGGAAAAGCTCACCGAAATCCAGCAACCGGCTCCTACGGGAGCCTTGGTGTTCATCGACGAGCATCCCGACACGATGCTGGACGCGCAATTCGGAAACCCCGTCCAGATGCCATACTATTCTCAAAACTGGTGGGACATGCCTGCCGACCGGCACAGCCAAGGCAGCGTTCTTTCGTTCGCCGACGGTCATGCCGAACGCTGGAAATGGAGAGTCCCCAAGCGCGTGGACTACATTGGCCAACCTCCGGCGGGCGGAGAAGCAGCGGATTACTCCCGCATTCAAGAAGCGATGAAGAAGTGGACGAATTAGCCGCTTCGCCGTCGCCGGGAATTCCCGCTTGCGCTCCGTTGCCCCCGCGACAATCCTCCCGGCAACCTATGAACTACAAAATCTCGCAGCGCGCCGCCTCGCTCTCCCCGTCCCTCACGCTGGCCATTGATTCCAAAGCCAAAGCCATGAAGGCTGCTGGCGAGGATGTCGTCGGCTTCGGCGCCGGCGAACCCGACTTCGACACTCCACAACACATCAAGGACGCCTGCGCCAAAGCCCTCGCCGCCGGCTTCACCAAATACACGCCCGCCGCCGGCATTCCGGAGTTGCGCCAGGCCATCGCCGACAAACACAAACGCGAGAACGGCCTGACCTATAAACCGTCGCAAGTCATCGTTTCGTGCGGGGGCAAGCACTCCTGCTATAACGTCATCTTCGCCACCTGCCAGGAAGGCGACGAGGTCATCATCCCGGCACCGTATTGGCTGAGCTATCCCGAGATGGCCAAGCTGGCCGGCGCGAAGCCGGTCATCGTCGAAACGACCGACAAGACGGAGTTCAAGCTCACGCCCGAGCAACTGCGCGCCGCCATCACACCGCGCACGCGCCTGCTGGTGCTCAACTCGCCGAGCAACCCAACCGGTTCGGTTTATACGCCGGAAGAAACCAAGGCCCTCGGCGATGTCTGCGTCGAGAAGGGCGTGCTCATCATGAGCGACGAGATTTACGAACACTTGCTCTACGATGGCGCGACGGTGAAAAGCGTGGCCAGCTTTTCGCAAGCGCATTTCGAGCACACGATCGTCGTCCACGGCTTCGCCAAGGCCTGGAGCATGACGGGCTGGCGGCTCGGTTGGTGCGCGGCGCCCGAGCCAATCGCCAAAGCGATTGACGCCATCCAAAGCCACAGCACGAGCAACCCGACGAGTTTCGCGCAGAAAGGCGCCGTTGCTGCGCTCACGGGCCCGCAAGATCATCTCAAGTCCTGGCTGGTGGAATTCGACCATCGCCGCACTTACGCCTGGAAGAAACTCAACAGCATCCCCGGCATCTCATGCGTGAATGCCAAGGGCGCGTTCTACCTGTTCCCGAACATCTCAAAGCTCGGCCTCAAGTCCACGGAGTTCTGCGCCAAGCTGCTGGAGCAGGAGAAGGTCGCCGCCGTGCCGGGCATCGCTTTTGGCGCGGACGATTACATCCGCCTCAGCTACGCCACCAGCATGGCGAATATCGAGAAGGGACTGGAGCGGATCGAGAAGTTCTGCCAGGGGTTGTCAAAGTAGTCCCACGGCCCAAAACCTGAGCGCCGAGTTACACTCGGCTTCGCGTTCCCCTCTCCGCGTTGCGACCTGCCAGCCGACAAGTCGGTTTAGCTTGCGGAATCTTAAGCTGACGACACCGTGGGCACTCCTGCACGGTGAACGTGGCCGTGCCACCGACGGAGACGGACTGCCGTTACGGCGAGACGGTGATTTGAGGTGTCAAAACTTAATAGAAATGTCCCCTTTAGAACTTAGGAGAGAATGTCCCCTTT
>CAYJNU010000149.1:0-16360 GCA_964371005.1 uncultured Verrucomicrobiota bacterium
GTTTGGGCTTTTCGGGGGGGGGCGCCCCCAAACCCGTATACGCCGGTTAATAAAAACGCGGGTCCGTTCATGGGGAGGCTCTCCTTTCGCCGGCAGGCGTCGCCGTTTAGTTCGTGGACTGGGTCGTCGGGCATTTCACGTCCAGGTCATGTTTGCGGTCCTTGGCTTCGCGCTCGAAGATCGGACTGACGGTGACCACCACATCCGATCCGTCCACTCCCGCCGTGGCGCAATCCGGCGCGCCAGAACGCTCGCCCGGCCCCGGATGCACGACACGCGCCGACTTGAGCTTCGGCGGCTGACCGTTAACGCGTGGATAGCCGAAGGTCACTTTCACTTCCGGGATTTCGCTCCGTGGAATGATCGCCGTGGAATAAACCTCCACGAACGCCGCATGTCGCTCCCAGAACGTGAGGTCTTTGCCCTCGAAGCGCAGGCTGCCAATGAAGCGGGTGAGCCCGGTCTCGTGCGCCGTGACAAAGCAACTAACCCAGGTGTAATCCTGCCCGTTGACCGTTTCGGTGTCACAGACGCGCAGGCTCCAAGTGTAACGGCCTTTCGTCCAGATGAACGGACGGCGCACGCTCACGAAATCGCCTTCGTAGCCCGCGGCTTCGTAGTGCGAATCCTCCGCGCCGCGGGCCTGGTTCACCGAGAGCTTGCCCTTGCCCCACCGCGAAAAGATGCCGCCCTTGCCGAGGTGAACGCGCGTGTCGTTCGTCCGGGATTTCCAGCCGTTACAGTTGGATTGGAGCCCGCCGTAAAACTTCACACCACTCAACTCGCCCAGACCGCACGGAGCGATGTAGAGGTTCACGTTCGTGGAGACGTCACGGTCAATCGTCACGTCAAGGTCGAGCGATTCGAAGTGCGGGGTTGCGCTCTCGAAAGTCCACCACACGTCCGCGAGATGCCAGGGCTGGGGCGGAAGGCGCACGGGCGCAGGTTTGTCTAGGTGGTTGGTGGCCGCGGCCAGATTCAGCAGCCCCGAGGAGAGGAACAAGAGAGCGAAAGTGCGGCAGTTCATGAGGATTCGGGCTACGGTAGCGAAACCGCGCGGTAGAAGCGCTGGCCGTTGGTGGCCAAATCCAACAGCGTGTGCGGCGTGGTGGGCAGGGCCGGGATCTCAAAACCAGCCTCCCAAGGTCCATCCGGCAATGTCGCCGCCGTCTCCACTCGGTAATGCTGGCCGGGAATCCCTTTGAGCTGAAGGTTTGCGTTGCCGGCGCTCTCAGTGACGGCGATTGCCGGCGGCGTCTCCAAATCCAGCACCCGCACGTGCAGCGCCGCCACATCTACGAAGCCGGCGGAATCGGTCACGCGCACAGCGAACACGTTTGTGCCGACCTCGGCGATTGAAGGCGTACCCGATAGACTGCCATCCGGAGCGAGGAGCAACCATGCCCGACCTCCAACGAGTGCAAACGTCAGCACCTCGCTCGCGTTCGTATCTGTGACAGCCGTGGCCAACGTGCTCGCGTAGAAGCGACCGCTTACGGCATTGGGCATGGCGAGTGGCTCACTGTTGAACCGGGGCGGCGAAAAACCGGAAAAGGGGTACTTCAAGTTCACCGCCGGGATGACGCTCTGCGCGAGGCCCGGTCCCTGCCACGCCACGGCTAGACTGTCGAGGCTGTTCCCTTCCTTGTGCAGGGTTTCCACGTAATAGCTCTGCCCGGCGATGAGGCTGACCGGCAACGACTGTTGCGAAGTGTATTTGGTCCACTGCCGCGGGCTGGCCCAACCACTGACTGACGCAATCAGCGTCTTGCTGGCAGCGTCACTGTTGGTGCTAAACCACAACTCGCTCGAATCGTCTGAAGCGATCCAGAAGGCGTAGTTGCCACTCAGCGTCGGGATGAGCAGGCTGCGGGCACGCGAGCCGTAGCTGTCGCCGTAATTGCTGCGCAGTTCGAACGCGCTGTTGGTGTAGAACTTCGCGGTCGGGCTGCCCGGATAGTTGGCGTTGCCGGTTAGATCACTGACGGCCGTCCCGCCACCGATGTTGTGCCAGTATTCGACCAGCATCGTGCCGCTGGCCGCTGCCGGATTTATGACCTCAACCAAAACCGTGGCGCTCACACTGCCACCGGCACTGGAGGTCACCGAGTAAGTGAAGCTGTCATTGCCGACGTAGCCCGCAGCGGGCGTGTAAACCACGGTGCCGTCTGCGTTCGTGGTCAACGACCCATGCGCGGGCTGGGTAACGCCCGCTAGTTGCACGGAACCGCCTTCGAGCCGGGAATCGTTCGCCAGCACCGCGAATTGTCGCGCCTGATCCCGAAAGGTCCAGCACGAGTCCTTGTTCGGAAGCAGCAGTGAAGTGATGACGTTGGTCACGACTCCGTTCGTGTTCATTTCGAAGTCAAACGAGCGAACATCCACGGAGATCCGCTGGATATAGCCACGGTCGTCGCGCTCCAGTTCGGCGTAATGATCGAGCCAGTTAACCTGTTTGGGCGAGGCTTGATACTTCGTTTCGACGAGGTTCACGCGATTCATGCCGGCGGAGAGGAAGTCAATGAACGTAACGACTTCGTTGATGTTTGCCTTCAGCGGCGGCAGCCCGGTCGTCGTCGCGCGCCGGAAGCGATCCGTTGCGCCGATCAGGCGGCCGGGGCCATTGGCCCAGTGATGATTGGCCTGTGTCGCCAGCGATTCCTGCGGCGCGCCAATGAACCAACTGATGTCAAATCGCATGAAGGAGAGATCCTTGAAGCGCGCGCCGTAGCCGGCCGCCCAGTAGTTCGACCACGCCGCGTCCCAGTTCCCTGAAACGCCGTCCCAAAAGCCCTTCGCCTGGAAGGTCGCTTTGGTCGCCGTCCAATCCCACCAACCGTTCGCGCCGGGGATCACATCTGGCCCGGCAGCGGTGCAGAGCGTGAGCCCCCAGCGGCGGCGCAGGTCCGTGTTCGCCCGCGAATTGACATAGCCGTCGAGCGAATGCGTGACTTCATGGCCCATGACGAACGTGAAATAATCACCGCTGGCCGAGCCGGGGCCGAGCACTTTCTCGATGGCGCTCGTCAGATCGCCTGCCCATTCGTTGGCCGAACCTACGGCCCAATCACCAAATGTGTTCTTGGTGCTGTTTGGCGTCCACACAAAGCCGCCGCGACCATCACCGTAAAGTTGGTCAATTGTGAGGACTGCATCCGGGAAGAGTTCGCGCGGGTGGCGACGCTGAAAATCGCGGATCGTGCCGTAGGCTGAAGGAATGGACTTGCCGTTGTCCCCCAACGCGAGCCCGTTCTCGAGAAAGATGGTCCGCATGACTCCGGTGAGACCCATGATGTTGGCGATGTTCGTGCGGCGCGTCGGGGTGTCGGCCAGCGCGTATTGAAGCATCACCCAGTTCTGGAGAACGATGCTGGGCACGTGATGGAAGTTCGTCGTGTTGAGCGTTTGGTATTTCAGGAAGCTGTACTTGGCGATGTGGTTGGTCAGCGCCGCGAACACGGCTTCGCGCGTACCGAGCGTGCCGTTCTGGACATGTGAGATCAGATTCCAATTCGCATCGTTCACGACGTTGAGCAGCGCGTTGGTGTTCGCGCTCAAAGCCACACCGACATTGGTAGGGTTGGCGTCGTAGATCGTTTCGATCTCAGCGATACTGTCGGCGATGGTCTTGCGGACACCGTAGGCGAGATAAAGCTTGTCGCTCGCATGACCGCCGATGACCAGATCGAGGATGGCGTCGCTGTTGAAGTCACCGAAGTCCACGACAGCGCCATCAGTCAGGCTATGAAGGTCCGGGCTGTTGCCACCTGAATCTGAGATCGTGAAGGTCATCGAGCCGCCCAGGCCCAGCGTGCCGGCATCGCGCCAGTAACGGATGTCGCCCCAGTTGATGCCACGTAGGAAATCGGCGAGACCGTTGCCATTCAGGTCGTAGATACGCGGGTAGATGTTGTAGGAATCGGAAAGGAGCGTGGTGCTGGTGCTGAAGCGTGGATCGGCGGCGGAGCCGACGTTCAGGAAGAGCTGCATCGCCCCGCTGAAGCTGCCGGTCACGAGATCCGGCTTGCCGTCGCCGTTCCAGTCGCCCAGATCGAAGCGCCGATCCGGCATCATGAAGTCCACACCGCTGCCGTTCTTCACTCGAACGTAAGCGGCGAACACTGGTGGCTGGTTGCTGCCAGCCGTGTTGCGATAGACGCGCAGCTTGCTGGACGAATCCGCGACGACGAGGTCGCTCACGCCGTCGCCAGTCATGTCCATCAATGCGATCGGCGAACTGCCAGTGCCGGCATAGACGTCCGCACCAGCCGCCTTCACCTTGCCCGCCGCGGCGAATACCGGCGACTGGGCTGTGCCTGTGTTGGTGTAAAGCCAGACGTAACCGCCGGCGCCCACCAGCAGATCAAGCTTGCCGTCGGCATTCCAGTCCACCGTGCGCGGCACGCGCCAGCCGCTGTGCGACATGTTCGTGCCATTCGACTGTAGCGCGGCGAATTGGTTAAACTGCGTGACCGGCACGCCACCGCCGCCGGGCGGTTCGCTCATCACGGTCACCTTCATGTTCGCGGCGTGGAAGCCGCCTTTGCCGTCCTCCACCACCACGCCGAGACTGTCGCTACCGATGAAGCCGTTGGTTGCAGTGTAAGTGAACGAACCGTCGCCGTTGTATGTAACCGAGCCGTGCGTGGGCTGTGCCCAGTTCCACAAAGCCAGCGGATCGCGCTCCACATCGTACGCCTTGGCTAAAATGCTCATCGTGGTGAAGGAGCGGTTGTTCACGCCCTCCGTGGACGTGTCCCATATCTTCGGCGCGTGGTTGGTCCGCAACATGGACACCTCCGCGCTGCTGATCACGCGATTGAAGATGTGGACTTGGTCGAGACGCCCCTGGAAATACTTCGGGCTGCCGCCACTCTCGATCCGAGCCACGCTCGCGAACCCGGCGCTCCGAAGACCGGTCGCTCCGTTGGCGGCACCCGACAGCACGCCATCGAGATAAACCGTGCCCGCGCCCGTTGCGCTGTCGCGAGTGAAAACGATGTGATGCCATTTGCCATCGTTTACTTGCGCAACCGTGCGAGCAACCAGCGTGTCGTCCACGGAAAAGCCGATGCGTCCCGCGTCATCCAACCAACCCCACTGAACGCCCCCGTTGCCGGCAACGCCGGTTACCCCAGGCGACCCGGCACTCGACACCGCCCCCGTCTGTGTCGTGCGAAGCCAAAATGAAAGGGACGCCGTCCCACCTAAAGTGTCAGCGAGATTCGTGGCGACGACCAAGTGGTCGTCCACGCCGTCGAAGTCGAGCGCGGTGAATTGCCGGCCAGACACCCAGTCGCCGCTGGTCATGTTCCGCAACGTTGCGTGCGCCGTGCCCGCGCTATCGAGCGCCATCGTGTTCGTGCAGACGGATTGGAAGGGGCTGTCATGCCAGTCTGGCCCCTCGTCGAAGTTCCAGTGATGAATCAGGCCCGCAGGAGCAGCGATAAGCGAGTGCGCAATGAAAACCAGCGCCACCCCAAGACAGCCTCCCAGCATGCCCGCTCCTCGCCTCACGCTGTTGCTACACCCCATGCCTTCCTCAGCCCTAGCTTGCGTTGATTTTATCCAGCGCGGAGGAAAGCTCTTCCAGCTTGCCGCCCTGTTCGGTGATCAGATAGTTGCTGTAGCCGACTTCGCGTAGCGCCTTCATGATCCCGGCCCAGTTGTTTGCGCCTTCCAACAGCGGCACGCTGAAGCCTTCTCCCACTTTCCCGCTCCGCATCGCCCGGTCGCGGCTGTACTCCTTCACATGCATGCGGTAGATGCGCTTGCCCAGTTTCCGAATCCACTCGATCGGATCGCCGTACCGGATAATGTTCCCACAATCAAAGTGCCACCCCACCCACGGACTGTTGATCTCGTCCAGGTAGCGGACGGCCTGATCCTCCGTCGTGATGAAGTTGTTCCACACGTTCTCGATCGAGATCTTCACCCCCAGCTCTTCCGCCAACGGAATTGCCAGCTTGATTTGTTCGATGGACCGCTGCCAACATTGCTCGAACGTCACTTCGTTGTTCACCACCCCGGGCACCAACAGAATCGACCCCGCCCCATACGCCTTCGCGTCCCGCAACGTTTGCTTCAGCGCTTCCAATCCTTCCGCACGCACGCTTGCGTCCGGATGCGACAGCGGTTTGCCCCAGTGCTTCTCCCCGCACACGCTCGGAATCTCCAGCCCCGTCGCGTCCCGCGCTTTCAGCACCTCCGCCACGTCCATCGGGCTCATCGCCTCGATCCCGTCAAAACCCGCCGCCTTCACCGCCTGCATCTTCTCCAGCACGCTGCCCTTCGCGCTGATCGTCCCCCACATGATGCCCTTCTTATACGGGGCGGGCTTGGTCGGCGTTTGGGCGCGAGCGCTCAGCGCCGCAAAACCCAGTGTGGCCACCGTGCTGCGTTGAAGGAATTGACGTCGGTTCATGGTGCAGATGGAGTTGAAGCTTCGGCTCAGATGAACTTCGTCCGCCCGGGCACGGCCATCGGTGCAATGGGCAGCTTCATGTCCCACTCCAGTTTCTCCGGCACCAGGCGTTCCTGGCTTTGCTGCATCATCTCCCACGTCACTTCCTGTCCCGTGTAGGCCGCCATCCGCCCCATGATGCCCACCAGCGTGCTCTGCGCTTCCCATAGCCCGTCATTGATCGGCTTCCCGCTCCGAATCGAAGCGAACAACTCATCATGCTCCTGCTGATACATGTCGTTATTCTCGCCGCGGTGCTTCCAGTTCTCTGGGCCTTTGACGTACACCGAGGTCCATCCGTCAATCACGCCCTGGCCGGTCGCCCCCATCAGGAAGTCCGAGTTCTGGTTGTAGCAGCCGCTGATCTGCCGCTGCCCCAGAAACGCCCGCACCCCGCCTTCCCACTCGTAGGTCACGTTGATATGGTCAAAAATGTTGCCCTCGTTGTTCGGCGTAGCCCGGCCACCATTGGCCACCGCCTTCACCGGCGGCACGTCCTTCATCGCCCACATCACCTTGTCCACGCTATGGATGGCCTGCTCCACCAACCCGTCGCCCGAGAGCCATCCAAAGTTGTACCAGTTCCGCAATTGCCACTCCACGTCCCCCATCCCCGCCGGCCGCTGGCTCGCCGGCGGCATCGGCTTGACGGGTCCGGTCAGATACGTCGCGTAGATCGCCCGGATGTCCCCAATCGCCCCGGCATGAATGCGCTTGTAGAACTCCCGCCGCGCCGTGTCATACCGCCAGCAGAATCCCGCCATCCAAGCCAGCTTCTTCTCCGCCGCCAACTTCGCCGACGCCAATACCGACCGCACTCCCACCGCGTCCGTGGCCACCGGCTTCTCAACAAACTGATGCTTGCCCGCTGCCACCGCCGCCGCCACATGCACCGGCCGAAATCCGGGCGGCGCGGCCTGCAACACCACGTCCACGCCGCTCGAAATCAACTTCTGATAGCCATCCAGCCCCGTGAACCGTTTCTCCGCCGGCACCTGCACGCGCGCCGCGATCTCGGCATCCTTCTTGAGGGAATCGAGCGCCCGGATGAGTGGTTCCGGAAACACATCCGCCACCGCCACCAGCACCGCGTTCTTGTCCGCGTGCAAGGCCTGGCCGGCGGCACCCGTGCCGCGCCCGCCGCAGCCGATCAGGCCGACCCGCAACGTGTCGCTGTTCGCCGCAGCGAAGGCTCTGCCTGTCAGGATAGCCGGCGCCGCCAACGCCACCCCTGCCGCCGCAGAGCTCTTTAAGAATTCACGGCGGGTGGAGAGATTTCTTACGGATAATGTCATTTCATTCATAATTTGCTTCAGTTCGACGTATTCGTTTTGAAAACCATTCGCATCGGCCGACAATCAGCACCCTTGCCCAGAAGCCGGTTCCGGCCACGTTATGCTCCGCAGTCTGCCATTGAAAGACGTAAGAGCGCGTCGGAAACCGGTTCCGATCTGCCAGCCAGAGTCTGACCCGCGCAACCCGACCTCCGTCTCCAGGAGTCTCCCGAACCAGTTGATCTGTCCCCACAGCCAACTTGGGGGAGACGCCAGCGCTCAACGCCTACTGGCGGGCAGGCCTTCAGGAGATCAATGACCGTTGGCCGATCCAGGATTGCACCAGAGCCGGTTCTTGTTGGGGTCTTTGGCCTCTGCGGCCCAAGTCTCGTACCGGATGAATTGGACGCTGCTGCTCAAGTCCAGCACGATGCCCCCTTTCTTGCCGTGACGTTTGCCGAGGCCGCCATCCACCAGCGGATCGGGGTAGCTGGAACCGTCGTTATACCCATAGCCGTTGGGGCGGTCATCCGGCTCCCACATCATGAAGGCGTCCTGCCGAAACATGGTTTGCTTGTAGCTGTTCCCGGCCGGTGCGAGGAGACCGTAGCCGCACACCGCTCCGTTCTGCACGTACGTGGACAGCTTGTTGGCGCGGGCCTTGAAGTTGGGTGTGTCGGTCTTGTCCAGCGGGCAGCGATAAACTGCCATGTTTTTGAGATAGATCCAGAGCTGCCCTTTTTCGTAGGCCAACTGGGGATTGAGGCTGTACGGCGCGGCAGACAAGTTCGGCACACTGCTGCCCTGCGACGGATCATACAGCCAACCTACCACCCACGGCGGGTTCCAGTTGGGAAAGGGCATTTTGTCTCCGCTGTCGCCGGCATACAGGTGGGTGGCCATGCCAATCTGCTTGCAGTTGTTGACGCAACGCGTGCGCTGGGCTTTCTCCTTGGCGGCGGAGAGCGCCGGCAAAAGCATGCCCGCCAGGATCGCGATGATGGCGATGACCACCAGCAATTCAATCAACGTGAAGGCGTGTCGCACGACCGGCACAAGTCTGGTTTTGCTTTTCATTTTTCGAACTGTAGATCGCCGAGGGTGCGTTCGCGACCGCCGCAACACCATTCCCCAAGAATCTGGCGCTCTTTATACGGGATGCGCGCCGTTCGGGACATCCCCCGTTTTAGTGAGGCCATCTCCGAAGCCCCTCCCCCTTTTGTGGTATGGCTCTCATCTCCAATTTGTGGTGATGATGGGGCGAATTGCCACCTGGAATGCGACGACGCGTGTCGCCGACAGAGGCAGTGCTGAACTCAAACAAAGGCAAGAACGAACGATCGGACAACCCAACGTCACCCCATCAAACCATCAGGCATTATGAAAAGAAACCCCACTTACCGCAGGCGTCTGAAACGAGCGGCACTCCTCGTTCCAGCCGCAGTGTTTATCGGCTGTTTGGCCAGCACGAACGCACGGGCGGAATACGCCGCCACCGTGCTCAGCGACGGCCCGGTCGCTTACTACCGGCTGAACGACGACGCAACCACCCCAGTCCCGTACGCCGCCACGAACTTGGGCACGGTCGGTGTCGCCAACAATGGCGCTTATGCCGGGTCTTACGCCCGTGAGATCGTGGGTGCGATGACGGGGACCAAGGCAACGTCCTTTACCGGCGGCGGCTGGGTGGGCGTGCCCAACACTCCGAGCTTGAACCCTGACGCGCCATTTTCCGTCGAGTTCTGGATCAAGCCGACGCTGGTTTCCGGAGCGTTGACGTGTCCGCTGTCCTCGACCGACTTCAGCGTGACGCCCCGCTTGGGCTGGCTCTTTTACACAGACAACGGCTATTCCGGCGGCTACGTGAATGGCGGCTATTATTTCCGCGTTTACAACTCAGCCGGCACCGCTTTGGCCGTCACCAGCCCGGCTGGAATACTGAAAGACTCGTGGTCCCATGTGGTGGGCGTTGTGGACGGTGTCAACATTGTCCTCTATGTCAACGGTGTCGCCGTCGGCAACCACGCGTGGACCGGTCCCTTAGCACCAAACGTGAATCAAACCATCGGCATCGGAAAGCGCTACGATGCCGGATTCCCCCAGGAAGGCGGCATGAGCGACGTCGCCATTTACGGCACGGCGTTGTCGGCAACCGAAGTCAAAGCACACTTCGACGCGGCGACCACCAACGCCGCTGGCTACGCCACGCAAATCCTGGCCGCCAACCCGCTTGGTTACTGGCGGTTGAACGAACCGGTTGATCCCATTACAGTGGCAGGGAACAGCGGCAGCCTCGGCTCCGCCGTCAACGGCAGCTACCGCTACTTCAGCACCACTGCGCTTGACCTGGACAGCCCCACCTATCCTGGCTTCGCCACCGACAATCGCGTTCTCCAAACCAGCGGCACCAACGGCATTGTCGCCATCCCGGCGCTCAACCTGAACTCCAGCACCGTCACCTTCGAGTGCTGGCTCAAGCGCAACGGCCCGCAAGCCAGCTACGCGGGCGTCTTCTTCCACCGCGGCAGTGCCGGCGGCACCGCAACCGGCATCGACTTCATGGGCGAGACCGACAATCTCGGCTACCACTGGAACGATCAAGGAAACACGTATGGCTGGACCTCCGGGCTGGTCCCGCCAGATGGCGCCTGGGCCTACGTGGCGTTGGCGGTCTCTCCCGATATGGCCACGATGTACATGTACGACGGCACCACCTGGAGTTCGGCAATCAACGCTGTGGCTCACCCGGCCCAAGCCTTTGCCGACATTACTCGCCTCGGCGCAGATCAGGATGCCGCGCGGTTCTTCAACGGCTTGATTGATGAAGCCGCCATTTATGCCTCAACCCTCACGGAAGCGCAGCTCCGCACGCACGCGCTCGCGGGCTTCGGCGATCCCGGCCACAACCCACCCACGCTCGCGACCGACCCGCCGGTCCTTTCCCCCAGCGGCACGATTTACGCGACGACTCCGTTCTCGCTGATCGCCGATGTTTATGGCGAGCCGCCGTTGACCTTCCAATGGCAGCAAGACGGCGCGAATGTTCCGAATGGCACCACTCGCACCTTTGCTCGCACCGCTGCCACCGCCAGCGATGCTGGCAATTACGCAGTCATCGTCGGCAACGCGTATGGTTTTGTGACCAGCTCCATTGTGAATGTTACGATCAATCCGGCCGTCCCCCCGACGATCACCAATCAACCCTTGTCACGGTTTGTCTATGCGGGTCGTACCGCGTCATTCACCGTGGGCGCCGACGGCACCACGCCCATGAGCTACCAATGGAAGCATGCGGGCACGACTCTTCCGGGCGCCACCAGTGCCACCCTCATCATCCCCAATTGCACGGCGACGGAGACGGGCACCTATACCGTCGGCGTAACCAACGTCGCGGGCGGGCTGGGCAGCGCAAGTGCGACGCTGACACTACGCACGCCTCCAGTGGGCACCTTTGAGGAAATGGTCGTGGCCAACGAACCGATTGCTTACTGGCGCTTGGGGGAGACCAGCGGCACGACGGCGTTTGATTACGCCGGTGGCTATGATGGCACCTACGTGAACGTGACCCAGGGACAAACCGGCGCCGTCTCAGGCGATGGCAACAGCGCCGCCGGATTCAATGGCGCCGACGCCTACGTCGGCACCAGACGCGGATTATTGAACGGTCGCGCTCAGTTCACAGTGATGGGCTGGCTTAAGCGTGGTGCGACACACTCGACCCGGGGTGGCTATTTTGGTCAGAATAACCTGCTCGAGTTCGGTGACGCCGGCAGCGGGGCCAGCATCGAGGCGTGGATTGACGCGACGGGCGCGAACATCATCACGCCCTGGCCGTGGGCGGACAACCAATGGGGCTTAATCGTCCTCACCGGCAACGGCACGCTCAACACCCTCTATGTGGACGGGCAACCGGCCGCGACGATGAACAGCAGCGTGACCAGCTACGGGACCAACGCATTCTCGTTCAACATCGGCGGAGGCGGTATCTTCAACGATCCCAATGTGAACGGGGACTGGTTCAACGGTTACATTGATGAAGTGGCCGTCTTCGACAAGGCCCTCTCCGCTGATACGGTGGCAACGCTCTACGCGAAAGCCTACTACGGCACGACGACCCGTCCGTTTGTGACGCGCAATCCCTCGAGCACGACGGTCGCAGCGGGTAGCACGGCGATCCTGAGCGCTTCCGCCAACGGCAGCCTCCCGCTCACTTACCAGTGGAAGAAAGACGGCGTGAACATCGCGGGGGCAACCACAGCAGCGCTCTCGTTGCCGGGCGTTTACTTCACCGACGCGGGCAGTTACGTGCTTTGGGTCACCAATGGAGTCGGCTTCACAAACACGGTCGCCGCCACGCTGACCGTGATGCCCGAGCCGACGTTCGCCAACCTGACGAACGATCTCGTGCTGCATCTCCGGTTTGATGGCGACTATGCCGACAGTTCCGGTCGCGCCAACGATGCTTCAGCCCCGGGTGGCGAACCGCCCTTCCTGGCGGGCAAGATCGGTCAGGGCGTGCATGTCGCCACCACGGCCAACGCCAACTACCTGGTCATTTCCGACAACGCGGGCGATCTCACGTTTGACGAGAATACGAGCTTCACGGTTGGCTTCTGGTTGAAGTACACGAGCGCATTCAACGACGTGCCGATCATCGGCAACGCCTACAACTCCACCTGGCAGATCGGCTGGGTCTTCACCGACAGTGCCACCGCCGGCAAGCTCGAGTGGTCGCTGGCGAGCACCGCCAACAGCGGCACCTACCTGCGTGATCCCGTTCCCGGTTGCCCAATCATCAACGACGGCACCTGGCATCAGGTCATTGGCGTGGTGGACCGTGCGGCGGCCGAGGCGCGCGTCTATGTGGACGGCGTTCTGGCGGGCAGTTGGTCCGTGGCCGGCATGGGTTCCTTGTCGAGCACTTACTGGCCGACGATCGGCTCGGATCCGACGGGGGCCTACGGGTCGGCAACGTTCGACATGGATGACCTGGGCATCTGGCGCCGGGCGTTGACCAGCTATGAGGCCGCCAGCATTTACGGAGCGGCCCAGAACTCCGGCCAGAGCTTTGACGTCTATGGTCCGCTGAAGGTCGCCATCGCCGCAATGGACGGAAACGTGGACGTGAGCTGGCAGGCGGGAACGCTGCTCGAGTCCACCTCTATCACCGGCCCTTACACGGCGGTGCCCGGAGCCACCGCACCGTTCTATCGCATCACGCCCGGCACGACGCCCATGTTCTTCCGGGTCCAACAGTAAGTTGCGTACAGACTGACACGGCGGCCGGGACTCAATTCCCGGCCGCTTTTTGGTTGGGAGGGATGTGTGTCGCCAAAGCTCCCGCCGCGACACCAGCCCAACGAGCGGGCCTGGTCTCTACCGCCCGAAATACTTCAGCACCGCCTCCGTCCGGCTGTGGACGTGGAGCTTCTCGTAGATGCTCCGCACGTGGGTGCGGACGGTTTCGAAGCTGATTCTCAGTTGATCGGCGATTTCCTTGTAGAGATGCCCCTTGGCCAGACCGGCGAGCACCTGTTCCTCACGTTCGGTGAGGGTGGCAATCTCCGGTGAACGGGAGGCATTCGCGGTGGCCGGCATTTGATCAATCTGCTGGAAGAACTGAACGACCCGCCGGGCGATTTGGCGCGACATCGGCGCACCCCCGTCGTGAACTTCGCGAATTGCTTCCAACAACTTGTCCTTGGGCGTGCGCTTGAGCAGATAGCCCGTGGCGCCAGCCATCAACGATTTGAAAACTTGTTCGCTGTCGTCGTACACGGTGAGCATGAGCACCGGCAGACCCGGGGCGACGCTCTTCAGCCGTCGCACGCACTCGGGGCCCAGCATGCCAGGAAGGTTGATGTCCATGAGAACCACGTCGGGCCGGTTCGCAGGGATGCCCGCCAGCGCGGCCAGACCGTCGGCGTATGCGGCCTGGCAACGGAAGCCGGGCGTGCCGTCAATCATCTTCGCGAGATTTGCGCGCACGCCTGGATCATCTTCCACCAACGCGACCTGGATCGCTGCTTTGTTCAATCTCCGGTTACTCATACGTCTTCCACCCGGCGTTGCACCATACCACATTCGGGGTAGCCGCCACGATCTTCAGATCCGCGCATCAGGATCATGGACCACAATGGAGGCGCGTTTGTAGTTCCGGCTTTAGCCGGTGGTGCGACCGAAACCGGCTAAAGCCGGGCCCTTGTCTTCACGTGCCCAGCGGAAACACAAAGCGCACCTTCGTTCCCCGGCCAGCCTTTGAGGAGAGTTCCGCGTGTCCTCCTTCTTCGGCGAGGCGCGCCCTCATGTTGCCCAAACCGTTCCCGCCCGACGCAGCGCTCTCGGGATTGAACCCATAGCCGTTGTCCTCGATCTCTATTGAAACCCGGCCCTCCTCCAGGCAGAACCGCAGCCACACTTCCCTGGCCTTGGAATGCTTGAGCACGTTGTTGCAGGCCTCGCGCACCGCCAGAAACACGTTGTGCCGGACATCCCCCCGCAACGGCAGACTGGGTAGGGTCGGCGGCACTTCCTGCCAGCAACGGATGTGGGTGGATTCGAAGAATTCATCTGTGAAACGGCTCACGTATTCCGCGAAGCTCGCGAGGTTGTCGTTCTTCGGGTTGGTGGCCCAGACGATTTCATCCAGCGCCTGCACCGCCACTCGCGCCTGATTACCGATGCGCTCGAAACGGTTCTTCACTAGCGCGGGCTCTTCCGGTTCGCCCTGGCCCATGTCGCTCAACTGCGAGACTTGCGTCAGGATACCCCCGACTTGGTCATGCATGTCCTGAGAGATGCGCAGGCGTTCGCGCTCGACTGCGTGCTGCATCTGGAGCCGGGCGAGCCGGCGCTGATACCGGCGGCGCAACACAGACCACAAGGCGCCCGCCAATCCAAAGGACACCACCAGGGCGACACAAACGCGAAACCAGCCGGTCTCGTAAAGGAACGGCTGGACCGTGATCGCCAACGAGGCTTCATGGTCGCTCCACACACCCTCGGCGTTGCAGGCCTTGACGCGGAACACATAATTCCCCGGCGTCAGGCGTTGGTAGTAAACGGCCCGCCGCGCCCCGGCCTCAACCCAATCGCGATCCGCCCCCTCCAGGCGGTGGCGGAAGCCGACGCGCTCCGGCGATTTGAACTGGATGGCGGTGTACCGCAGTTCGATGGCGCGCTCACCGGGCGGAACGACGAGTCGCGGTCGGCGGTGGGAGTCCAGTGCGTCGCCGCCGCCCGGCAGATTCGCCGCCTGCGTTGAAGACTCCTGTCCGTTGACGAGCACTTCCTCCAGCATCACTTCCGGCGCTGGCGTGGACGCCGATTCCGCGCGCGGATTCACAAACACCAATCCTCTCACCGTCGAGAAACACAGCAACCCTTCTCGCGTCTTCAGCCCGGCGGGGCAGAATCCTCCGGAGCATTCCTCGGCGGGCATGCCATCGTTCGCGCCGTAGGATCGGGTGTGAATGAAACCCAGCCGCCCGGCGGCACATTCCGTGAGGTCCTGTTTGCGCACTTTGAGGATGCCACGGCTCGTGCCCAGCCACAGATGACCGAAGTCGTCCTCGATGATTTGCGAAACCGTGCGTGCGCTGAGTCCCTGTGCTTCCGTGAAGCTGGCGACGGTTCCCGCCTGCCAGCGGCTCAATCCTCCGCCAGCCGTGCCGATCCAAAGCACTCCTTCCGCATCCAAATAAAGCGTGCGGATGGAGGGACTCCGCAGACCGTTGGTCACCGTCAGGACGTCCCCATCGCCTTGCCGGATGCGCCTCAATCCGCCACCGCCCGAGCCCACCCAGACAAAGCCGTCAGGTTGCACCGCCAGCGCCGAGATCGGTCCGCGAGCAACACGTTGGGGAAACTCTTCAAAACGCTCGTCGCGGTAGTGGATCAGCCGGCTCTGGAGGGTTCCCAGCCACACGCCGCCTTCGGGGTCTTCTTGCAAGGCCGTAACCGACGACGCCTGAATCCAGGATTGGTTCGTGACACAATGAGTCAAGCGATCCGCCTTCCACCGCAGCAAGCCAACCGCCGCTCCCCACCAGACGCTGCCATCGCGCGCCGCGAGCACCGATTCCACGTGCGCGTAAGTGATACCGGCTGGCTCAGGACGGAACGGAACGAGTCGGTGCTCGTCGCCCCGATAGATGCCGCCGCCGGTGGTGCCCACCCAGAGCGTCCCATCCGCCGTCTGAGCCACCGACCGCGTAAAATCGTTGGTCAATCCCTGCGCGATCCCGCAATGCAGCAGCTTGCGGCGGTTCAACCGGTTCAATCCGCCCGTCCGCGTCCCGACCCACAGGTTGGATTCCCGATCCAGCAACAGGCTCCGGATATCGTTGGCCGAAAGCCCGTCGCTCGCGCGCACCACCTGGAAGCGCTCCTTCGCGAAGTAGTAAAGCCCATCGTCGAGCGATCCAGCCCAGACCGTGCCGTCCGCGTCCTCCGCCAGGCAGGCGATGTAGGCGAACGGCAGGCCGTTGGTCTCGTTATAGACTTGCCAGACTCCCTCCCGGCGGCAGAGGACCATCCCGTTCCCAATGCTCACCCACAGCCAGCCGCGCCGGTCTTCCAGCAGGCAATGCGCGCCAATCCTCGAATCCGCGAACGGCCCCAC
>CAYJNU010000150.1:0-16305 GCA_964371005.1 uncultured Verrucomicrobiota bacterium
CCCACGCCTGAGGGTTTACCTTTCTCCAGCAGCGGCAATGCGAGTGAACACGACAACCGTAACAGCCTCTTGGTTTTCGCGAAAGGCGTTTACCTTGCTTGAGTTGCTGGTGGTGGTCGTCATCATCGGCACGCTGGCCGCGCTCATTCTCCCCGCTCTCACCAAGGCCAAGCAGAAAGCCCAGGGCATCTCCTGCATGAACAACAGCCGCCAGTTGGCGCTCGCCTGGGTGATGTACGCCGACGACTACGCGGGGGTGCTGGCGCCAAACCGCCACGGGAACGACGCCAAGTCTGCCAGCAACCCGGATAACTGGGTCAGTGGCTGGCTGGATTGGAGCCGCAACTCGGACAACACAAATTCGCTTTTCCTGACCGATCCCGCCTTCGCCAAACTGTCGCCCTACTGCAAGCAGTCGGCCAGGCTCTACAAGTGTCCAGCCGACCAGGCGCAGAGCCCGCTCAACCCCGGTCCCCGCGTGCGCAGCGTTTCTATGAACGCAGCGTTGGGAGATGGCAACAAGGCCAACTTCGCCAACTGGATTCCCACGTTCTTCTTCGCCAAAAAACTCGTCGAACTCACCCACCCCGTCCCGTCCCTGGCCTGGGTTTTCGTGGATGAGCACCCGGACAGCATCAACGATGGCTGTTTCTTCGTGAATCCCCACTCTGCAGGCCGAAATGCCAGTTGGAAGGACCTTCCGGCGAGCTACCACAATGGGGCAGGTGGCTTTGCCTTCGCCGACGGCCATGCTGAAATTCGTCGCTGGGTTGATCCGCGGACGAAGCGGTCGGTCACGCTCGGCGATTATGTGGGTCTGCCCTGTGCGAGCAGTCCCGATTACAGTTGGATCGCCGAACGCACGCCCCGACAATAACGGTGGTTGGCTGGCGGACGCGGGCACTTCGGCGCCGCGATTCCTTTCCTGACAACGAGTCCGGTTTCGCTGAAGATGCCGCGTGCGCAAGAAAACGGTCAACCCCTCGCTTGACGGATCGCAGCCTGATCCAATCCCCAACAGAACCAACGAGCCCTGCATCCCACCAACGTGCGGTTGCCGCGCCGGCTTGGACCGGCGAGGCTTCCTGAAACTCGCCGGGCTGGCCACTGGCGCGGCGGCCCTAGCCGGGTTGCCAACCGTTGCCGGACCGTTCGCCCGAGAAGATTTCGAGCGACTCGTCCCGGCAGACAAAAGACTGAAGCCGGAGTGGGTGAAATCGCTCTTTGCCCGCGGCACTCCCACGGTTTACCGCTGGCCGGAATCGCGGCTTATCGGGATGCCAGTGGGCGGAATTTGTGCCGGACAGGTCTATCTCGGTGGCGATGGCCGGCTCTGGCACTGGGACATCTTCAATCAGCACCTCCGCACCGGCGCCGAGCACTACTCCAAGCCAATTGAGCCGACCTCACCGTTTGTGCAGGGTTTCGCACTTCGCGTCCGGCAAGGCGGCCGCGAGCAAACGCGGGTGCTTGATCACACCGGCTGGCAAGATGTCACTTTCAACGGCGAGTATCCCTTCGGTCGCGTTGAATACTGCGACCCCGGTTCGCCTGCTGCCGTTTCGCTGGAAGCGTTCTCCCCGTTCATCCCGCTCAATGTTGACGATTCTTCCCTCCCCACGACGGTGATGCGGTTCCAGGTCACCAACACCAGTAAGCAGAAGTTCGAAGTCGAATTGGCCGGCTGGTTGGAAAACGCCGTGGCCTTGAAGAGCGGCGAAACACAGGAAGTGCTGCGCCACAATCGCATCGTCCGCCGTGGCAAGCTCACCTTTCTGGAATGCAGCACTTCACGCGCACCGGAGGATCCGGCAGAGCCGCTGCGTCCTGACATCCTGTTCGACGATTTCGAGCGCGCAACCTTCGCCCCCTGGATAGCCGAAGGAACAGCGTTTGGCAACGGGCCGGTCGAGATGACCAAGGTGATGGGTTACCAGGGCGACCTCGCCATGCACGGGCAACACGCCGCGAATTCGCATTCCGCCGCCCCCGGCAGCGACGTGGGCGTGCGCGATTCCCAGATCGGCACGCTCACGAGTTCGCCGTTCACGATCGAGCGCGATTACATCCGCTTCCTCCTCGGTGGCGGAGCCCACAAGGGCAGGACCTGTGTCAACCTGTTGGTTGACGACCGGGTCGTCCTCTCGGCCAGCGGCGCAGACGACAACAAGATGAAGTCGCACACGTGGAGCGTGCGGCGGTGGGCCGGTAAGACCGCGAAGATTCAAGCGGTGGATCAGGAAACCGGCGGCTGGGGCAACATCGGCCTCGACTACATCGTGTTCAGCGACCGGCCGGACGCCCCGCCCGGGCCACTGGCGGAGCAACCGGACTTCGGCACGATGGGTTTGGCGTTACTCGGCGGCAATACGAAAAACGACTGTTGTCGGGCTGTAGCGAACGGCGATTCGCTTCCGGCAGGAGCATTTTCCAGCTCACCCGAGGGGGCGACGAACCTCGCCAACAAGGCTGGCGGAGAGAAGCTCATCGGCTCGCTTTCGCGCCGCTTCACACTGAAGCCGGGCCAAACTGGCGAAGTCGCGTTTATTGTCACCTGGCATTTCCCGAACCTGAAGCTGCCCAAGCTTCCGCCGGGCAGGCATTACGCCACACGTTTCGCGTCTGCGCTCGCCGTCGCGGAATACGTTGCCACGAACTTCGACCGTCTCGCTTCGCAAACACGCCTGTGGCATGACACCTGGTACGATTCCACGCTGCCGTATTGGTTTCTGGATCGCACCTTCCTCAACACCTCGATCCTGGCCACGTCCACATGCTACCGGCTTGGCAACGGCCGCTTCTGGGGTTGGGAAGGCGTCGGCTGTTGTGAGGGCACGTGCGGCCACGTCTGGCAATACGCCCACGCCATGGCGCGCCTCTTCCCGCAACTGGAGCGCGACACCCGCGAGCGCGTGGACTTCGGCCTTGCCCAGCAGCCCGATGGCGCGATCCGCTTCCGCGCGGAGCACAACGACATCCCGGCCATAGACGCCCAAGCGGGCACGGTGTTGCGCGCGCTACGCGAACACCAGATGTGCAGCGGCGCCGTGTGGCTCAAGCGCAACTGGCCCGGCATCCGCAAATCTATCGAATGGCTCATCGCGAAAGACGCCGATGGCGACGGCCTCATAGAAGGCAACCAGCACAACACGCTGGACACGGACTGGTTCGGGCCGGTCGCGTGGCTCAGTGGGATGTATCTCGCCGCGTTGCGCGCTGGCGAGGAGATGGCAGGCGAGGTCGGCGACGGGACTTTCGCCCGCCGGTGCCGCGAGGTCTTCGATCGCGGCCAGCCGAACCTCGTGAAGCAGCTTTTCGACGGCGAGTATTTCATCAACAAGCCCGACCCGAAGCACCTTGACGCCATCAACTCTGGCAGCGGCTGTGAGATTGACCAGGTGTTTGGCCAAAGCTGGGCATTCCAGGTCGGCCTCGGTCGCGTGTTGCCGGAGGCGGAGACGCTTTCCGCGCTGCGCTCGCTCTGGCGCTACAACTTCACGCCGGACGTCGGCCCGTATCGTGACGCCTACAAGCCGGGCCGCTGGTATGCGATGGCCGGTGAGGGCGGCTTGCTGATGTGTTCGTTCCCGCGCCGCGATTGGGACTACGCGCAGGCGAAGGGCAAAGGTCCGGACTGGGCTGCCGGTTACTTCAACGAGTGCATGAACGGCTTCGAGCATCAGGTCGCCGGCCACATGCTTTGGGAGGGTCTCACGATGGAAGGCCTCGCCATCACGCGCATGGTCCACGACCGTTACCACGCCACACGACGGAATCCGTGGAACGAGATCGAGTGCGGCGACCATTATGCGCGCAGCATGGCCAGCTACGGCGTCTATCTCGCCGCGTGCGGCTTCGAATACGACGGCCCGAAAGGCCGGCTCGGCTTCGCGCCGCGCCTCACGCCGGAGAATTTCAAATGCGCCTTCACCGTAGCGGAAGGCTGGGGCAGCTTCACGCAGAAGGTCGAAGGCCGAAGTGCGAAGTGCGAAGTGCGACTGCTCTGGGGCAAACTCACTTTGCGCAACCTCCGGCTTGCGCTGCCGGGCGCGGCGAAACCCAGCGAAGCGAAAGTGCAGCTTGGGCGAAAACTCGTTCGGGCCAAACTGACCACCGAGGGCCAGCGCGTGCGGCTTGAATTCAGCAACCCCGTCGAATTGAAAGTGGGCCAGGTCTTGGAAGTCGTGTTGGCCCTGAGCGTCAGCAATCCGCGATGGCGTGTGGGCCTCCACGGCGTTAACCTCATAGTGGAGTGAAAGGAACGCGTTGTAGTTGCGGAGCTTCTTTGCTGAAGGTTGCACGGCGGCTTACGGAGCATCGGGTTGAGCGAGTCGCTTGGCGACATCGTCGAGCATAATTGCCCCGACCACCGGTTTCCGCTGCCCGATCTGAAGCCCCGCGACGACCAGGGATAACCCTGAGTTGACCGCCCCGCCCCGTTGGGCTTAACGTGCCGCCATGAGCACCGTCATGGAAATCAAGGCGGCCATCGAACGGCTTCCGCCGAACGAACGTGCGGAATTGGACGCACTGGTCTGGCCGCAGTTGGATGCCAACCGAGTTGAAGCAGCAGATACCCCACCGCGCGCCCGGGAAAAGCTGGCGATGGCGGCGGCTGGGCGTTTTCTTCCCGGCGAGCGAGCCAACATCGAGAAGATTCTCGCCAGCCTCGAATGAACGCGCGTTGGGAGGAGAGCGAGTTTGTCTTCTGCGATCTTCAGGCGGCTGCGCGCCACATCCGCCGGCACAATCCGACGGTCGCACGTTCCTTTCTCGTCGCCTGCTACGACACCTTCGAATTCCTCGCGCAGAATCGGCAGGTGGGGCGGTGCCGCGCCGATCTTGGCTTTCCCGACGTGCGCTCTTGGCGGGTGAAAGGCTTTGGCAACTATCTGATCTTCTACCGCGAGATTGCCGAGGGCGTCCAGATTTGGCGTGTTCTCCACGGGGCGCTGGACCTGCCGACCAAGCTCTCCGGTTAGCGATTCACAACCACGCCAATGGGGCAGTCCTGCCAGTCCGTTGCTCCGGCTGGAATTCCTTCAGCCGGAAGAAACGGTTGGCTTCGCCGGAAGCTGGAATCGCTTGGTGTTCGGTGCCGATGATGGATGCTGAACCCACCAATGCAGTCACCCAGACTGATTCCACACCCCGCGTGCTCAAGTTCCCGAAACCTGGTCTTCCAGCGTGAGCGGCGCCGCTGCGAACTACGGCAACCGCGCGCGGTAGAAACGACTCGGCAGGTTCGTGGACTTGGAATCGCTGAAACCGTACGGTGCGGCGCCCATGATGTTCGTTTGCAGCGCCATCCAATCCCGCAGGTTGGTTGAGCCTTCCACAACCACCATCTGCCCCGGCAGCCCGCTCAGATTGAAGCCGAATCCCGATGCGCCCATTCCAGGCGGGCTGCCCAAGCCACCCACCACCGGTGGCGGTGCCGCTTGCACGACCAACCGTCCTGTGATCGCCGACCACAGATTGTCGGCACCGGTCACGCGCAAACCGAATTCGTTCGTTCCACTGGCCAGCGGGACACCGTAGATCGCCCCGGCCACGCCATTCAGGCTCAGGCCCGCCGGCAGCGCGCCCGAGGTAATGCTCCACGAATAGGGCGTCAGCCCGCCGGTGGCGGTCAGCGCGTTGCTATAGACCACTCGCCATGGCTGGCGGCAAGTTCGGCGGCGTCAGGATCATGGGCAGCGCGTTCGTCGAAATGAAGTTACTCACGCCCTGCAGTGCGAAACTTGGCGGGCCGGGCAGGCCGGTGTAAACCGTGTTGTCCACCTCGAACAAGCTGAAGGCGTCGCGCGGCGACGGCAGCCCGGTGAACTGGAACTGCACCAGATTACCCAACGCCCCGTAAGGGATGTCGTTCGTGTTGAAGTTCGGGTCGGCGGAGTTCAGCTCCAACCAACGCCCGCCCGTGCCATCGCTGGTTTCAGTCAGCGTCCAGCCGCGCAGGATTTCGCCGCTGTTGGTGGAGAGCAACACCGGCTGGCAGATGAAGTTGGGTCGGTAATGCACCCGCAGCTTGCGGATGTTGCGCGGCGCATAGGTGGTCCGCAGCAGCACCGCGTCCGCGTCTTCCTCGGCATCGGCCACGAGCTTCAGCGTGCCGAACAACACCTCCTTGTTCGTGCCGTAGCTGGTGGCCACGTAATTCGCCGGCGCGGTGAATTGATGCGAGCGGCCGTCCACCGAAATCTGGAACGACGGTGTGAACGCCGTCGAGTTCCGGCGCAACGTCGCCCAGCGCAGCAGGTATTGGCCGTCCAAATCCTTCCCCAGCAGCGCGAAGGCGCTCGCCAGGCTGGCCGGGTCCTGCGCCCGGAAATAGCGCCCGCCCGTCTGCGCCGTGAGCTGGTGCCGAGCTTGAGGACGCGAACTGCTGGTCTTGATTACGTTCAAGCGGCCTTTGCTTCCACACCCGCCATCAGGCGCATGAGCGCCGGCTGCGAAAAGTCCGCTCGTTCCAGTTCTCCGGCCATCTGGCCGTCGCGCATGACGATGATGCGGCGGCTCAGGTTCATGATCTCTGGCAGCTCGGAGGAAATCACCAGCAGCGCGAGGCCCTGGCAGGCCAACTCATACAGCAGGCGATGAATCTCCGCCTTCGCGCCCACGTCCACGCCGCACTCACCGTCAAGCCGCAGGAAGGTTAGAATTCCGGCTCGCCTCGCGCGCCATGCCAGTATCGCAGGATGACCACGCAGCTTTCCTCCAGCCTCGGGCGGTAGTAAATGACGTACGGACGAGAAACCAGTTTGCGGACGCCAGGACGCTTGGGATACGGCGAGCCGAGCAGCGGAAAGCCCTCCAGGATCGCAACCCGGTCAATCAGTGCGTTGCCCACTCGCACGGCGGCATCCGGGTTGTCTTCGGCGATGAAACGGACAGCAGATTCCAAATCCGCGAGGGCTTGCGGCGAGAAGATTATCTTGCAGCCCATGAACGGACCTGCTTGCGGGCTTCCTCCATCGAAATCCCTTTGCCGGCAGCGATGTCACGCTCAGCCTCATCCAGCGACCGCAACAAGCGTTCTTCCTCCTGGGTGGTCATCTCCGGCTCAGTTTGGGAATTGAGCCAGGCCTGCAAGGCTTCCCGCTCTTCGCGCGGAAGCTGCGCAACCGCATCCTGGATTTCAACCAGCGTGCTCATGACGGTGAAAAACTAGCGCCCGGCCTTCGGTTTGGCAAAGGGCATTTCACGGGTCAGCCGGTGCTTCACTCTCTTGAGAACGCGAACTGTTGGTCTTGCTTCCGCTCAAGCGGCCTTCGCCTCCACCCCCGCCATCAGGCGCATGAGCGCGGGCTGGGAGAAATCTGCCCGCTCCAGTTCACCGGCCATCTGGCCGTCGCCCATGACGATGATCCGGCAGCTCGGAGGAAATCACCAGCAACGCGAGGCCCTGGCAGGCGAGTTCGTCCAGCAGTCGGTTGATTTCCGCCTTCGGTTCCACGCCCGCCTTCAAGCGCATGAGAGTTGGTTGCGAGAAGTTGATCACCGCAGCGCGCCGGCCATTTTGCCTTCACGCCTGGCGATGATCGCGACCCTGGTGTCTTGAAGGTGATGATTCTGGCGCATGAACGTGGCGAAGGTCGAAACGCCGGAGTCTCTCCAAGCGACCTGAACCCTGCGGATGCGCCCATCCATGCCGCGGTGAGGAGACAGGTTGGGGGTTGTGAGTTGCGGATTGCCGACTTTGGCCTCTACACTTTGGAGCGGCATCAGTCAGCGTATGCGAATCACATTGTCACGAATCGGCCTGTTGAGTCTGGTTGCCGGCGGCTTGCTGGTCTTCAACTCCATTCCAAGCTGGGCCCAAAGGTCGCAGCCGGATGCAGAAATGCGCCGCGCCGTGGAGCTGGATTGGGAGCGTCAGGAGCAGCGCATGGGACGCACTCCGGATTCGGCTGCGGCTCTTGCCGATGCCCTCTCCCGCGGCGTGAAACTCCTCCAACATCGCTGGGCAGAGCACGAACCACGGGCATTTGAAGGTCAGGAAGCCATGCTGGAGGCCTTACGTGAAGAGGCAGTTCGCGCGGAGTCACTCACCGACAGCGAACACCTGGCCCTCTATCGTCGGATACGCTGGTTCACGCGGGACTTGGTGTTCAGCGACACGCGCATCACCGGACAGCCGCTCGTCTTCATGCAGCGCAATCGGTTCATCTGCCAGATGCTCCACGAGTACATGGGTTACTTCTATGACTACGGCAAGGTCGCACCCGGAGGCGGCATCTTCGTACTGGAGCGGCCTGGCTTCTCTCTGAAGACACGCGACATTCTCCAAGGCCGGTTGGCCAAGGGGAACTTCACCACCCTGGCGCTGGCACCTGATGCGCGCACTCTTTACTTCGCCTTTGCCGAGCGGTCGGCGCGGAAACCAGATTTCTATTCGCCCGAGCGAAGTTCCTTCCGCCTGTTCAGCGTGAAACCCGATGGCGCGGATCTTCGTCAGCTCACCCGTGGTGTGGAAGACGACTTTGACCCCGCTCCGCTGCCAGACGGCGGGATCGCGTTCATGTCCACACGCCGCGGCGGATTCGCTCGCTGCAACAACGCTTGGGAACCGTGTGCCAGCTATACGCTCCACAGCATGGATGCGGATGGAGGCAACATCCGCACATTGTCCGCCCATGAAACCAGTGAGTGGCATCCTTCGGTGTTGAATGACGGGCGGCTGGTTTACATCCGCTGGGATTACGTGGATCGGTCCGCCGCCAACTTTCACGGCCTGTGGACCAGCAATCCGGATGGTTCAGCCGTTTCAGCGTTGTTTGGCAACTACACGATGCGCATCAACGCGTGTTACCAGCCGCGGCCGATTCCCGGCTCGCACAAGTTGCTATTCCTGGCCGGCGCGCATCATGCCGACGTCGGTGGTTCGTTGCTGCTGCTTGATCCGCAGCGGATGGGCTTCGATTCGCAGACCGGCGAAGACCGGCTGGAGGCGACCGAGGTGCTGACTCCGGAGATTTGCTTCCCGGAATCTGCAGGTTGGCCCAAGAGCTACTTCCACAGCCCGTGGCCGCTGTCGGAAGATTGCTTCCTCGTGTCATTCAGTTTCGATCCGCTCCCGGGCATGAGTTCGGGGGAGGGCAGGGATACGCGCACCGGATTGTATTACTTCGACCGGTTCGGGAACCTGGAGCTGCTCTATTGCGATGCAAACATGTCCTGCATGTACCCGATCCCGCTCAGGCCGCGCACGGCTCCGCCGGTGGTGGCCTCTGCGCTCGATGCGGGTTTGGGTAACGAGGGCGAATTCCTGGTGTCGGATGTCCGTCGTAGTTTCTTCCCCATGCCGGAGGGACGCCCCATCCGCGAGTTGCGCGTCTTCCAGATTCTGCCCAAGCCCCCGCCCCACGCGGCGAACGATCCGCGCATCGGCCACGCCAACGCCGAAAACGCCCGCATGCTGCTCGGCACCGTGCCGGTCGAGGCGGACGGCTCGGCCTATTTTCGCGCGCCCTCCGGCAAGCCGCTCTACTTTCAGGCGGTGGCCGAATCCGGACGTGCTGTGCAGAGCATGCGCAGCGCGGTCTATTTGCAGCCCGGCGAGCGCCGCGCATGCGTAGGGTGTCACGAACCTCCCGGCAGCGTCGCGGCGAATCACCCCGTGTCAGCGATGCGGCGCGCCCCTTCGCGAATTGAGCCCGGCCCAGAAGGCTCGCGCCCGTTCAACTTCCCGTTGCTGGTGCAACCGGTTCTCAATCACCATTGCGTCCGCTGTCACGACGGGCAAGGCGGACCTGGGAAGAGCAAACTGGCGTTGCTGGGAGAGCCGGAAAAGCCCTTCACGCGCTCGTATCAGAACCTGAAGCCGTTTTTGCGCTGGTATGAATGGGGTGGAGCGAGCATTAGCCAGATCGCCACGCATCCTGGTCAGATCGGAGCGGACGCCAGCCCGCTTGCGGCGATTCTGGGCGACGCCACCCATCGTCCGGAGTTGAAGTGGACCGAGGAAGAACGCCGCCGCATCTATCTCTGGCTGGATGCCAATGTGCCGTTCTACGGCACCTACAGTCACGAGGAACAGATTGTCCAGCTCAGAGGAGACTCCATCCAAGCACCGGCATTTCAGTAGTTGGCGAGCGGGCCCGCACGGTTCAAACAAGCGGGATTACAGCGGAGAAGCCGGGTGTCAAGACGATGGCTAGCTCACGCGGCCTTCGCTTCCACACCCGCCATCAGCCGCATGAGCGCCGGCGGCGAGAAGTCGGCCCGTTCCAGTTCGCCCACCATGTCGCCGTCGCGCATGACGATGATCTGGCGGCTCAGGTTCATGATCTCCGGCAGCTCGGAGGAAATCACCAGCAATGCGAGGTCCTGGCAGGCGAGTTCGTCCAGCAGGCGGTGGATTTCCGCCTTCGCGCCGACGTCCACGCCGACGCCAGCGCGGTCGCCACCAAGCCGAGCGGTATCTCCTGGCCGCGGACGAAAACCTTGCCCGGAAAGCTTGAATTCAGGGAAAGAGTCTTGCTAAAAGCGGGGCAGGTTTCGGAAGTCGTATTGGCCTGAGACGCGCCGGCTTCGGTCACGGCGCGTGGAATCAGACTGACAGCACCCCGGTTGTGGACGAGCCTTGGCTTCCGCTTTTCGCCGACGGCGGCTGCGCTTGTCGTCAGTTTTTGCGCAGGTTTGGCATTGAAATGCCGCCGCATCATTTCGACACTGCCGGCCAAGTTCCCAGGGCGAACCACGCCGGGGACAGTGAAACAATGATCCGACTGTTGCCGCTGCACCGCGTATGAAAAGCAAATCCGCCGCCCAGAGCCGAACCTTGCCTTATCAGAACCCCGCGTTGAGCGCCACCAGCCGCGTCCGCGACCTGCTGGCTCGCATGACGCTTGAGGAAAAAGCTGCCCAAATGATGTGCGTCTGGCAGGAGAAGGCGGCCAAGCTGGTAGATGCACAAGGCAACTTCGATCTGGCGAAGGCACAGGCGGCGTTCGAGAACGGCCACGGGCTGGGGCAGGTCGGCCGCCCGAGCGACGCGGGAAGCAACCCGGCCACACCGGGCAATGGCAAGGATGCGCGCGGCATGGCGGAACTGACGAATGCCATCCAGAAGTTTTTCCTCGAACACAGCCGACTGGGCATCCCGGTGATCTTCCACGAAGAATGTCTACATGGCCACGCGGCGAAGGACGGCACGAGCTTCCCGCAACCGATCGGACTGGGGGCAACCTTCGATCCGGAATTGGTAGAGTGGCTTTTCGCGATGACGGCTTACGAGGCGCGCGTCCGCGGCACGCATCAGGCGCTCACGCCGGTGGTGGACGTGGCGCGGGATCCGCGCTGGGGCCGGGTGGAGGAAACGTACGGCGAAGATCCGTTCCTCAACACGCAACTCGGCATGGCGGCCGTGCGTGGCTTTCAGGGCGATGCCACGTTCAAGGACAAACGCCGCGTCATCGCCACGCTGAAACATTTCGCGGCCCACGGCCAGCCGGAGTCCGGGCAAAACTGTGCGCCGGCGAATGTCTCGGAGCGCGTGCTACGCGAGACGTTCCTGCATCCATTCAAGGATTGCCTGCACAAGGCCGGGGCGATCAGCGTGATGGCCAGCTACAACGAGATTGACGGCGTGCCCTCGCACGCCAGCCGCTGGCTGTTGCGCGACGTGCTGCGGAAGGAATGGGGCTTCAAGGGCTTCGTGGTTTCGGATTACTACGCGATCTGGGAACTCGGCGTCCGGCCCGACACCCACGGCCACCGCGTCGCCGCTGACAAGAAGGAGTCCTGCCGGTTGGCGGTCGAGGCCGGCGTGAACATCGAGTTGCCGGAGCCGGACTGCTATCTACACCTGGCCGAACTGGTTCGCAAAGGCGTGCTCCAGGAGAAGCAACTTGATGCGCTCGTTGCCCCAATGCTGCTGTGGAAGTTCAAGCTCGGTTTGTTTGACGATCCCTACGTTGACCCCGCCGAAGCCGAGTGCGTCGTGGGCTGCGCGGCGCATCGCCAACTCGCGTTCGAGGCAGCGAGGGAGACGATCACCTTGCTGAAGAACGAAGGCGACTTGTTGCCGCTCAATCCGGCCAAACTCAAGACGCTGGCTGTCATTGGCCCGAACGCGAATCGCCCATTGCTGGGCGGCTACAGCGGCTTGCCCAAACACAACGTCACCGTGCTCGACGGCATCAAAGCCAGGCTCGGCGACCAGGTGCGTGTGGTTCACGCCGAAGGGTGCCAGATCACGGTCGGCGGTTCGTGGCAACAGGACGAGGTCACGCCGAGCGATCCGGCGGAAGATCGCCAGCAGATTGCCGAGGCTGTGGAGGTTGCCCGGCAGGCCGATGCCATCGTGCTGGCCATCGGGGGCAACGAGCAGACCTCGCGCGAGGCGTGGGGACTCAAGCATATGGGCGACCGCACCAGTCTCGATTTGATCGGCCGCCAGGACGAGCTGGTGAACGCGATGCTGGCCACCGGCAAGCCGGTCATCGCTCTGCTTTTCAATGGGCGTCCGCTGTCGATCAACAACGTCGCGCAGAATGTCCCGGCAATTCTCGAGTGTTGGTATCTCGGCCAGGAATGCGGGCGTGCAGTCGCGGAGGTCCTGTTTGGTGACCACAACCCCGGCGGCAAGCTGCCGATCTCGATCCCGCGCTCGGTTGGCCATCTGCCGGTGTTCTACAATCATAAACCTTCCGCGCGGCGCGGTTTTCTCTGGGACGACGTTTCGCCACTGTTTCCGTTCGGCTTCGGCCTGAGCTACACCACGTTCGCGCTGAAAAACAGGCGCGTGTCCAAGAAGAGAATCCCGCGCGACGGCTCGACCCAAGTTCTGGTGGAGGTCACCAACACCGGCAAACGCGCTGGCACCGAAGTCGTCCAGATGTACATTCGCGACCTGGTCAGCTCGGTGACGCGGCCGGTCAAGGAATTGAAGGGCTTCAAAAAGGTTTGGCTGCAACCCGGCGAGACGCAGACCGTCGCGATCGACATCACGCCCGAATCACTGGCGTTCTACGACGTGAACATGGATTACGTCGTGGAGCCCGGCGAGTTTGAGATCATGGTCGGCAATTCCTCGCGCGACGCGGATTTGCAGAAGTTGGTTCTGATGGTCACCAAGTAACGTTTTGCCTCAACCTATTCAACATGACCGCCAACACCCAGAAACTCAGCTTCTTCGAGAAAGCCGGTTACAGCGGCGCGGATGCCGCGGCGAACTTCGTCTTCATGACGATGATTCTGTTCCAGCTCAATTTCTATACCGACGTCTTCGGCCTCACGGCCAGCGCCGCCGCCGCCATCTTGCTTTGGCCGCGCCTATGGGACGCCTTCTTCGACCCGGTCATGGGGGTGCTCGCCGACCGCACCAACACGCGTTGGGGCAAGTTCCGTCCGTGGCTGCTCTGGACGGCCGGACCGTGGGCGGTGGTCATGGTGCTGGCCTACACCACGCCGAAAGGCTGGAGCATGGGGGCGCTCATTGCCTACGCCGCGATCACCAACACGCTGCTCATGACGCTTTACTCGATGAACAACATGCCGTACTCGGCGCTGGGCGGCGTGATGACCGGCGATTTGAACGAGCGGACCAAGCTCAACTCATTCCGCTTCATCGCCGTGAACATCGCCCAGTTCATTGTGGGTGGCTTCACGCTGCCGCTGGTCGCCAAGTTCGCCGTGGGCCACGACCGTCAACACGGCTGGCAGATGACGATGACCCTCTGGGCCGCGCTGTGCCTTGTTCTATTCCTCATCACCTTCGCCACCACGAAGGAACGCATCAAACCGGTCACGGAAGTTAAGTCCTCTCCGAAACAGGATTTTGCCGATCTGTTCAAGAACGGCCCGTGGAAGATCATGTTCCTGATGACGCTGGTTCACTTTGCGATCCTCTCCTTCCGCGGCGGCGCGTTGTACAACTACTACCATCACTACGCGGACAAGGCCGCGATGTTCGAGTTTGTGGAGAACTTGGGCCTCACCGCGCCCGTGTCCGCGCCCGATGCCCCCAAGCCCGGGGGCCTTCTCGAAACGCTCGGCTATATCGTGCATGGAGACAAAACTGACCCGGCAAAGACCAACGTCGCCGACGTGTTCAACAGCATCATCAACATGGTCGGCACGGCCACCACCATCATCGTCATCCTCCTGTCGCCGCCGCTGTCTCGAAAGTACGGCAAGAAAGCCGTGGCCACCGTCGGCTTTGGCTTGGCGGCCCTGGGCACGTTCGCCTTCTACCTGCTGAGTTCCACCAACGTTGTGGGAATGCTCGTGCTGACCATTCTCATTGCCATCATGTACGCGCCCACCATCCCGCTGGTTTGGGCCATCTTTGCGGACGTGGCGGACTACTCGGAATGGAAAACCGGCCGGCGCTTCACCGGGATGGTATTCGCCACGATTGGCTTCGCTCTGAAATCGGGACTGGCGTTGGGCTCCGCCTCATTCCTGTGGATCATGGCGGGCTTCTTCCAGTACGACACCAAGTTGCCAGGCACTGCGGACGCAGTGGCCGGCTACCGCGCCTGCAGCGGCCTTGTCGTGGGCCTGCTGTTCGCCATTTGCACCGGCTTGTTGCTCGCCTACAAGCTCAACAAGAAGGTCACCATCCAAATGGCCGATGAACTGGCCGAGCGCCGCAATCAGCGTGCCCCTGCCTGAACCGGGCTGGAAACACCATAAGGCCAAAGTCGCTTTCGCTCTGCTCAGCGATGCTCCTTGCGTTCACAGTCTGTGTGAAGCACAGCGATCAGATCGGCCGAGTAACGTTTGGGGTGTGACCGATGCCGTATCGTGGCTGAACAACTGGCCCGTTCGCGGCCGGAAGATCATCCGCTACTGTTCGATCGTCAGAATCGGCCCAAGCCAGCGTTCGATGCTGTCATCAGCACCGCGACGCTCAAACCTTGGGAGCCACCCTTTCTTTCAACCGCGCCAACGCAGCCATGGGGCACACTTCAAGGCGCGACGATTCGATAGAAGGCGCTGAACGGCGGGGGCGACCAATCCGTGTAACTGCCGTAGCCGTCCTCGCCGATGGTGACCGTCCCAAGTGATTCCCAGGGAGCAGACAAGTTCGTGCCCCGCAGGAGTTGATAGGCCTCACCAGACTTTCCGGCGAACCGACATTCTGTGAACGGCATCCCGGAAGCGCCACTCACCGAGACCATCCTCACCACATCAACCAGGTTCACCCGGAAGACGCTGCCACCTCCGCGGCTTCCGCCTTCAGAAGTCGTCCCGTACAACGCGCCGTCCGGCCCCTGCACCAACCCTCCGTTGGGCTCCAGTCCAGTCATTTGACTGAATGAAGCGATCGCAGTCAGCACCCCGTTGGTGTCCACTTTGAACACGGTACCGCGACCGTAGCGCCCGCCCTGAGTTGTCGTGCCGTAGAGACTCCCATCCTTCGTCCTCAAGAGCGTTCCTTTTGGCGATCGGCCATACGGGAAGCCGAGCTGGCCGAACGATGCCACGGTCCTGAATTCACCGTTGGTGGTTATCCTGAACACCGTTCCCCCTCCCGGCCAGGAACCGCCTTCGGATGTTGTGCCGTACAGGGCCCCGTCCTTACCCCAAACCAAACCCCCGTTCGGGTAGTCACCGTTGGTGCTAGCGAATGAAACCAGCGTCGTCAGCTCCCCGTTGGTGGCCAGCCGAAACACAGTGCCGCGGTTGGCAGACGCCCCCGCCACGCCGACCCCGCCCCGGCCGGTTGTTCCATATAACACCCCATCTCCACCAACGACGAGTTCATAGAGCGGGGACGCGCCATTCGTCACGGCAAAGGACACGAGTGCTGTCAGCGTACCGTTGGTCGTTACCCTGAACACCGTTCCCAAGTCGTGGCTGCCACCCTGGGCCGTTGTTCCGTAGAAAGCTCCGTCGCCGCCCTGCACCAGACGTGCCCGAGGGTAGTTGCCATTTGGTTGATCAAGCGAAGCGAACAGCGTCATCGTCCCGTCAGAGCCAACGCGAAAGACACTCCCACGGTGATTTGTGCCACCTGAAAGGCTCGTGCCATAAAGGCCCCCATCTGTGGCTTGCATCAGACCTCCGTACGGTTGACGCATCGCTGGCCCGTACAACGAGTCGGAAGAAGCCAGTGTCGTCAGCACGCCGTTGGTTGTTATCCGAAAGATCGCCCCCAGGCTGTTGCTCCCACCGTTGAGCGTAGTTCCATAGAAGTCACCATCACTGGCCAAGAGCAATCCGGCTTGGGGATTTGCCCCCTCCGGCGCGCCGGCAAAGGACGCAAGCTGGACCAGGGAACCGTCCATCCCAGCGCGAAAGACAGAACCAACAGTGTGACTGCCGCCCCTCAAGGTCACCCCGTAGAAG
>CAYJNU010000151.1:0-238 GCA_964371005.1 uncultured Verrucomicrobiota bacterium
CTTGAAACGTCTGGCCTATGACAAACAGTTTCAACTCGTCGCCGTGTGCGATGTGGATAAGGTGCGGCGCGACAACGCCCGCGAAGTCACCGAGGCCATCTACGCCGCGAACGAGCCCGATGGCGGCTACAAAGGCTGCGCGGCCTACAACGATTTCCGCGATTTGCTCGCGCGACCGGACATTGACGCCGTCCTCATCGCCACGCCGGATCACTGGCATTCCCTGATTTCGATCGAA